>JBNJGX010000235.1:0-4455 GCA_051748025.1 Bacteroidota bacterium | reverse complement strand
GGCATCGGACGAAGTCCGATGCACCATGAGGGAAATACGTTTAAGCCCTGAAGGCGATGCGGTGAGCGGCGCCGAACCGGGCGAAAGAAAGAGAATGTTTATAATGCATATCTGTAATCTGCAGCAGCCTGACGCCCGCCTGCCGGACGGGCAGGGAGGCCGGTATCCTGCCATTGGGAATGCTGTGCTGTTTGCCCGCCCGGCAGAGTGATTGGAATGAACTCCTGTCCGGGCGGATGGCAACAGCCGGCATGCCCAATGGCAGATTTAGGCCGCAGGCAGAGATCACTTTTCTGAAAGGCAACAAATTTTCCGCTGCCCTAATGAACATTAATAAAAAGCAGTGATTATATCCCATCCATTCGCCGGTGACATAAATTCTTATTATTTTCACTGCAAAAATAAGAGATGCCGGTATTGAAAATCATAAGTACGATCATAATCCTGGCTGCCACCACATGGATGGTTTACAAGCTGCCTGTATTCAGACGCACAGGCTTAAGCGGCGGCTGGCGACTTGGTTTGTGGGGGGTAAAATTACTGGCATCCATTGCCATACTGGCACTTTATACATGGTACTATCCACAAGAAACAGCAGACATATATAAATATTATAACGACGGAAAGGCCATTGCTGAAAATGCTGAAACACCGGGTACTTACGCCCGTATTATTACCGGTATCGGGATGGATACACCTGAAGTTGAAAAGTGCCTTAAGCTTACTGACCATTGGTACCGGAAATATTTTCATGGGGTATGGAACGACAACCGTATCATGATACGGTATAATGCATTGCTTTATCCGCTTACAGGCGGAAGCCTTCTAGCACATAGTTTTCTGCTGGCTTTTCTGGCTTTTCTCGGACTTACCCTGCTGTATCTGGGCATAAAAAAATATACAAACGGCAGCTTGTGGCTTGCTCTTGGTGTGTATATGGTACCCGGTGTGTTTTTATGGAGTGCCGGTTTAATGAAAGAAGCGTTGTTAATGCTGAACACTGGCTTATTATTTTATGCAGTAACCAAATTGCGCGAGGGCTTCAGTTTAAAGATGACATTGCTTGGTATGCTGGCGCTATGCTTATTTGTCATGACAAAAATATATGTACTTATCTGCATGGTACCCGGTCTTATCTTTTTGCTTGTGGCAGGCAGGAAAAAGCATCTTTTCAGGTATTTTATCATTACACACCTGGTAATTATTGTATTGGTCTGGCTGACAGGACTCATTTCGCCAAGGTTCAATATGTTCAGAATTCTTGACAAAAAACAACATCATTTTGTTTCCATGGTAGAAGATACAGAGGACGTAGGTTCAGCCATATCCCTTCCTGATATTGATCCGGAAATCGTTTCCGTATTGAAACATACCCCCACCGCACTTTATAACAGCTTAGTCCGTCCTCATGTTTTTGAGTGGCATTCAGCGCTTATGGCAGTGGCCGGATTAGAAAAACTTGTCCTTATGTTGTTGTTAATATATGCAGCCATTTATCACAAAGGATTGAAGCATGATGAAAAAAACCTTCTGTATTTCAGTATGTCATTTGTGCTTATACTTTTTACCACAACAGGTTTGAGCACCCCCGTTCTGGGAGCACTGACAAGGTATAATATTCCGGCAATGCCTTTTTATGCAGCCTGTATCATAATGTTGGGAAACTGGAAAAAATTGAGGATAAAAAGAAACTGATTTTATTTTGCAGATATGCTAAAAATGTGCTAATATTGCAATCCGAATTTTCGGGCCCATAGCTCAGTTGGTCAGAGCACCTGACTCATAATCAGGTGGTCCCAGGTTCAAGCCCTGGTGGGCCCACGAACAAACCCGGTATTTTTACCGGGTTTTTTTGTTGCTCAATAACAGTCTGACACACAATCCGGGAACAAAGGTGAACTTGTCCGGCTGACAAGACGGAAGCCCTGGTGGGCACAAAACCAGAGTGAGGGTAGGTGCCGAGCGTGCAAATTCTCACTTTTTTCTATCCTGATGCATCCTACAAACGGTAACTAACACCGACTGAAATGGTTTCTCCGTAACCATTAAAAATACCACCAATGTTTAACTGGGCAAATCCTGTAAAACGTTTATAAGTGGCATGTAAACATGAAGTCCCGGTACCTGTGACATGTTCATTCATTGTATTAATATCCGGGTTATAATTCCCACCCATCGCAAAAAACAATCCGAAACTCATTTTTTTTAATTTGACAGCAATTTCTGTTGTGAAACTAAAGTTTAAAATGGTATTATACGGATGGATATTAACGATTCCCCGATATTCTGCTGCATTACTTCTGAACCTGGCATAGCTGCCGTTTTCATAAAGGATCGTGCTTTTAACACCTAATATTCGCCAATCAAAATATTTGAACGGAATACTAAAATTTGCTTCACATGTAATTCCACTTCCGAGCATATACTTTGTTCCTTTAAACCTTTCTGCTGCAGAGACATTATAATATCCGCCATATAAAAAACCGCCGTATGCAAAATTGAAAATTTGGCAGGTATGACTACGATGGGCATCAAGTTCAGCAAATCCGAGGGTTTCATTTTTATAATAGGCGTAATTTTGCAATGAATGATATAATTTTGCAGATACATATCCGGAAGTTTGATTGCTATCGCGATAGACAGGTTTTTTCATATAGGAAGATTCGCTTCCGCCGTTGGCTACACCATAATACAAAGGCGTTGAACATCCATAACCAGTTAATATTAAAGCAGTAAATACAATAATAACCGGTGTTACGATATTTGATTTTAATGAAGGGAACATTAGTAAACCAATAGTTTTTCAGAGCATTTTGTTTGTGCATCTTTAACATGAAGGATGTAAACTCCCCGATCTGGGGAATCAATATATGTTTTATCACTATTTATTTTTACTGATTGTATTAGTTGTCCGCAGGTATTGAATATGCTTATATTTTTCCCGGATGCACCGGTTATGATTAGTTTTTCCCCGGCTGGTAAAGGGTTAGGGTAAAAATTTATATCCTTTCTCTTTTCTGAAGCTACATTTACAGAAGAAGCAGTAGGTAAAATTAATCCGGAGGGATTGGAAGTATTGTGATAGACCTTATTCACTGCTGTCAGCGTATCACCAGCGGCATACAGGTCATCTCCGTTATTGATGTTACGATGAAAACGCGGGTGATTTGATGACGTGATATCCAGCCTGATGTGATGGCCTGCAGGAAATGTCTGGGCAATGTCAGGCAATTCCATTTCGATTTGATAAATTTCCCCCGGGGTGATGAAGGATTCTGCTGCACTTGTGTAGCCATTGCGAAAGCGCATGCGGTAAATACCATCCGCCAATATCATACTTCTGCCATCCGGATACACATCAGTGAGACGAACGGCAAAATCGGTATCTGTCCGGTTGCTTGAAACAAACAACACCACACGGGGTTTTCCTGCCATGCTAACAGGTTCAGCCAATTCACCACTGTCAAAAATGACAATATCATCACGGGATTCCACTTCTGGTGCCTGGTCATAAGGCCCCTGCTGTAAATCAGCATGCAGCGTCGGCCCGCCAATGGTAGGTGAAGGGTCACGCGGATCATAACTGAATGTAGAACATGAATCATCAACAGACGGGTCACTGGGGGAAAGAGAACCGTTCCCATGCAGAAAAAATGTTTCATCACTGAATCCGGAAGGCGGCCACGTTTCTGTTTCATGCCATGTCATATCTCCCATCTGAAAATATTTTATCACCGGGTTGTTAGGCCAACCATTGTACGCTTGTAACAAATGATAATCGAAAAAAGCCTGTGCATATTGCTCACTGACATGCTGGGCTGCAGGAAATTCCAGTTCTCCCTGGCTTAATTTACCAACGGTATTATGAGCCCATGGCCCCATCATAAGCTTGTGCTGTTCAGCCACACCTGACGGGGATTGAGTACGTATGCCATCGAAATAACGGATCACCCATTCAGTGGCATGGTCGTACCAGCCGCCAATCATAAGCGTGGGAATGTGAATTTCATCCGGGGCATAAGTAGAGTCTTCGACATAAGTCCAAAACCAGTCATGATACGGATGGGCTTCCAGCCATGAAGACATGCCGTATCCCAGCGCATCAAGCTGTTCAGCATATTCTTCACGGTAAACACCATTGGGGTAATACACCTGATAATTGTATTCCGGGCTGGCAACAATTGGGACGGCACAAATATGGTTTGGATGCTGTTCTGCTGCTGTCATAAACTGAACCTTACCCAAAGCAGATGCACCCCATGTGCCAATATTTCCATCCGACCAGCTTTGGTCTGTTATCCAATCGATGGCATCGTAACCATCTTCCCCACGAGTGGCATCAGGGTTGGCCGCATCAGCGGAAGCATAAAAACCCCGCCAGTCCATAACCACAACATTATAAGGACAAGCATCCAGGTCAGTGCCGTAGCCAACCGGCAAATTGTAACGGAAATA
>JBNJGX010000234.1:0-4457 GCA_051748025.1 Bacteroidota bacterium | reverse complement strand
GTCTGCCATGATAAAAGGTGATGATTATTAGATTATGCTTAACCCTTGATAACGGAAGACCTGACAGGTGGGTTATCACAGGACAGATCAATTCCATCCGGCAATATAGAACATTTTTATGCATTCATGAACATCTCAATATCCCCTTCCACTTCACCGATTCCGGCGATACCAAACTTATCTACCAGCACATCGGCCACATTGGGTGAAAGGAAGGCAGGCAATGTCGGACCAAGGTGAATATCTTTAACGCCAAGGGAAAGCAATGCCAGCAGCACAATCACAGCTTTTTGCTCATACCATGCTATGTTATATGCAATCGGAAGCTCGTTAATATCATTGAGTTCGAACACTTCCTTGAGTTTCAGAGCGATCACGGCAAGTGAATAAGAATCATTGCACTGGCCTGCATCAAGTACACGCGGGATGCCACCAATATCACCTAACTGCAATTTATTGTAGCGGTATTTTGCACATCCGGCAGTCAGGATCACTGTATCTTTGGGCAATTTTTCAGCAAACTCGGTGTAATATTCACGGTCTTTCATGCGGCCGTCGCAACCCGCCATGACAAAGAATTTTTTAATGGCGCCGGATTTAACAGCATCCACCACTTTATCAGCAAGCTGAATCACCTGGTTGTGAGCAAATCCACCTACTATGGTACCGGTTTCAATTTCTTCCGGAGCGTCACATTGTTTGGCATGCTCAATGATTTCCGAAAAATCTTTGGCTTTACCATCCATTCTTTCGGGAATATGTTTAGCACCGGCAAGCCCGGCTGAACCGGTTGTATAAATACGGCCGGTATAGGTTGCTTTTTTAGCAGGCGGCACAATACAGTTGGTGGTAAAAAGAATGGGACCGTTGAATGATTCAAATTCTTCTTTTTGTTTCCACCATGCGTTGCCATAGTTGCCTACAAAATGATCGTATTTTTTGAAAGCCGGATAATAATGACCGGGCAGCATTTCGCTGTGAGTGTACACATCAATACCGGTGCCTTTGGTCTGCTCCAGCAATTCTTCAAGGTCTTTCAGGTCATGCCCTGAAATAAGGATACCCGGATTGTTCCTTACGCCTAGATTCACTTCTGTCATTTCCGGGTTACCATAAGCTCCGGTATTAGCTTTATCAAGCAAAGCCATCACATCCACGCCAAATTTACCACATTCAAGCACCAGCCCTACGAGTTCATCGGCACTGTGCTCTTCGGTGGTGGCTTTGAGTGCTTTCTGCATGAAGTCATAAATTTCTTCTTTCTGCTCACCAAGATTGTAAGCATGCTCAGCGTAAGCAGCTATGCCTTTTACACCGTAAGTCAGCAACTCACGCAGCGAGCGAACATCCTCGTTTTCTGTGGCAAGCACACCGACTTCAGGGCTTTCGCTTTTGCGTTCCATTTCATCTTCATCATTGGTAAACCAGCTTGTTGAAGGATGCAAACCTTCCGTTTTTACACCTGCTGCATCAAGTTTGGCTTTAAGTTCATCGCGCACAGCAAATCCCTGTTTGATTTTAGCAATAATAGCAGCCTTATCAAAATTAACGTTGGTAATGGTACTGAACAAGGCCTCAAACACAAATTTATTGGCTTTTGGGGTTTCAATACCTGCCTCACGGGCTTTCACAGCATAAATCGACACCCCTTTGGTGACATAAATCAACAGATCCATCATATTGGAAAGATCATCTTTCTTTCCGCAGACTCCTGCAATTGTACAGCCGGTTCCTTTGGCTGTTTCCTGACATTGATAACAAAACATTTTCATAACTTATATATTTTTAGGTTAACTTCATTTTCACTGCAATATTAAAGCATTATAATACCTAAATCTGTTACATAGGTAACATTTTGGAACATTTTTTATGATTATCATCCGTGTCAATTATGAAAACCAAAGGCTGTATTCTCATAAAATGTTGCTATATTCCTAATCAGTCGTTATTGAACTTATTCTGTCACAGATTGTCATAATTTTGGCTGCATTGCTCTGATCTATAAAAAAAGGGAAGAGCAAAGAGCCCTTCCCCAGAGAGAGAGAGAATTCATATACCAATTAATACATCAATTCTCTTTCTATTTTTATGTCGCCTGAACGTTTTACAGTCCAGTTTCCTTTATCATCCCTGCTTTCAATTTCTTCGATGGAATTTAAGTCAACAAGTTTCTCATCTGTATTGTTTGACAATTCTTCTGTTTCGAGGGTTTTCCCCGCCATTTTATCAAAGGTTGCAGAAAAGAATGCACCAAATCCGAGTTTTCTGTCCCGCTCTATGGAAACGATTTCATTTTCAGTACTTGCAAGCTCTTCATAATCATCAAATTTTGCTGTGGCTTCAGTCTTTTTTACCTCAAGTGCATCCTGATCATTTACCCTAACCATACCAAGGTTAATATACGCCCATTTATCCTGCAAGGTAGAATTTGATATGGTTACATTGCCATTGTAATCATACATAACATCCGTTGATGCTGTGGAATGGGCTTTGGGTTTTGATTTCATTTTACCGAAATTGATGTTGGAGGGGAGTCCGATGAAGGATTTTTTACCTGTGGTTAAGGTAAAATCATATTGTGTGGGAGGCTGCATAATTTCACTAAGGTTTTGCTTGGCTGTCAATGATTCATCCGTTTTAACCAATTCCAGTTTGTACGATTTTGGCTTTTGAATAAAACCAAAGAAATTCTTTTTAATCTCAAAATTGGCAACAGCTGTCCCGTCATCCATGATTTTACCATTAATATTTTTAGGCATCTCATCAAAACCGTAAGTTACGATATCAAGCGGGGTATCAAAACCCAATGCATTTGACAGGTTGATATTGACTGCAGCATTTCTGACGGCACGCGCCATCTTCATCATGTTATTTTCATCTGTAAGCATGGCTACAAATTGTGGATTGTGGGCTTCTTTACCTTCATAATACGCATGCATATCTGCTTTAAGGTTATGGAAAACATCTTCTGTCACATGAACAATGCCTGCCCTTTTTCTTCCGATTACTTCACCTTTATTGTTGGTCACATCTTTCCATTCCAGTTCAGTTATTTTTATCCCTTTATCAGCATAATCATCAGCCTTATTCAGTTCACCTAAAAGATAGTGTGCTGCTGCAAGGTTATAATACAGGGCAAACACATTGTTGTCATTGATATCGGCATCTTCTCCCGGAACATATTCTTCCAGCATTTGTTTCCAGCTTGCAATACATTCTTTTACCTCTTTATTATATTCTGGTGTTTCCCCGTTTTTTCTGAATGAATTGGCCAGGTGGACAAATTTTTCCTGCGCTTCATCCTGCATATCATCCATATCACCTTTCAATTTCTTGATGGTGTACACTTCGACAGGCACGTACTTGTGTTTTAGGGCATATTTACGCATAATTTCATCGGTTGCCCATCCGCGGGATATTCTAAGCCGGTCTTTATACAGGTCTTCACGGGACTGCAGAGGGCCAGATGTGCCGCTGCCTTCACCGGCAACCCAAACCGGTTCTCTTTCTTCGATGAGGGTTTTGTCAGGCATGCTGTAAAGTTTATATTCTACCAGCACTTCAGCTTCAGCGCCGTCATAGAACTCAATCGGATTATCTGGCGTTTTAAGCAGCGTTTTATCATGAAAGCTTACTTCCAGCAAGAGATCTGCATCAGCAGGAAAAATTGAAGGTATCAACACATGCTCACGCGGTGTTGATTCCTTATCACTGACCATGCCAGTTTCATCTTTTGCTTCAATGCCAATTTTAGAGGCAGCATCTGATACTTTTTTTGTTGCATCGGCTGCATCCTCCCCTGCCCTGGCCTTTTGGGTTGTTTTTACAGTCAGATTTCTGAATTTTTGATCTGACTGTGGCAATTGCACAAACCTTATCCCGGCAGATTCTGATTTAAAGGGTGCTATCAGTTGTGCAGAAGCCGGAATTACGATTATTCCAGCTAAAATTAACAATAAAAATTTTTTAATTTTCATAAGTAATAAAATTTTAAGATTGATTGTTACAGTTTATGTTTTATTTCTCTATCATTAGTTGCTGAAGTATTTGGTTTTGAAATAATTTTCCTGTTTATTTTTATGTATATTAACACCCTGAATTACAACCACTAAAGGCTAAATTAAAACCTGCTCAAATAATTGTCTGCCGATAATTTGGAATTTCTCATATTGATTGGGATTATCATAGCCAAAATATTTCTGATATTAGAGGCAGAACAACTTAACCTTTTCAATTTTATGCTCAATTATATCTTATCTGAAAACAGTAACCTATGTGCTTATAATGGCAAAAAAAACACTCCCGTACTTTTTCAAGCCGGAAGTGTTTAAAAGTAAAGTGACTACTTCAGTACTAAATAGAGTCTGTCCATTTAGTCAGTGTCTTGTTCATAATGTTCGAGTTCAAGGCTTGCGAAGTATTTATAATCAAGGAGTTTACTTTCGTAAATGACTGTT
>JBNJGX010000233.1:0-4462 GCA_051748025.1 Bacteroidota bacterium | reverse complement strand
TTTAGATGATCCTGTGACAGATGCAAAACACCAGGTAGATGTGTTCCCGAACCCTGCCGCCAATTACGTAAAATTCAGCGTGAATGCTGACAAGTACGATATTGAATTGTATGATGCCTCCGGCAGAATAATCCGGCACATCCAGGGGATTACATCGGCTGAATATACCTTGACAGGAACCGGTTTACAGGGTGGTGTTTATTTCTACCGGATATCAGATGCGAAAGGAATCATTGCTTCGGGAAAACTGGTTATTGCAAAATAGAAATTTTTTATAATCAAATGTCTGCTTTTTTAATATGCTGTGATACTAGCTGTTACATTTTTAAGCTGTCAAATACAGAAGCCACTTATCAAACCAATAATTCCGGAGAAGGTTACCAAACAGTTATTAGGCTTCTCAAAAAATTGCTTTGGCGTGCTCTGCAATACCATCCATATCTTGGTTTTTCATGCAATCAAAATGTTTTTTTGGGCATTTTTTATAACCAATTTTTGTACAGGGGCGGCATCTCAAATGGCGAACTTCAAATATGTTTGACCCTTCACCGGGTAAATACGGTGTCATGCCAAATTCCGGGATGGTATTTCCCCACACAGAAAGCACAGGTTTGTGAAAAGCAGCAGCAATGTGCATCAATCCGGTATCATGTGTAATTATTAACCTGGCTTGTTTAATAAGGCTAGCTGATTGATGCAGCGAAAACCTGCCACATGCATTAAAAATCATGTCATTGCTTTCTGCAATAATTTCACCTGCTTCGTGGTCTTCTTTTCCCCCCAGCAAAATTACAGGTTTAGCAAGTTCATGGCATATTTCTTTGATGGATGAAGTGGGTAATTTTTTGGTAGCATGTTGTCCGCCAATGGCAAAACCGGCATAACCATCCTGAAAATGTCCAGGCAACCTGGTTGAAATGTCAATTTCTGCAGATGCAGGGATGAAATAATCCAGGCCTTTGCCATCATTTTTCACATCAAACACAGAAAGGGTTTTCAAATACCGGTCAACAATGTGTTCATCAGGCAATTTGTTAATTTTAAAATTTACCATCAGCCACTTTTCTTTGTTCAGCTTGTTAAAGCTAAAATCCATCACTTTGAGCCTGTGTTTTATCCGTAAGCTGCGGAGGTTCCGGTGTAAATCAATGATATAATCAAATTCTTCAGCTTTAAGATTTTGTATGGTTTTAGCAAAAGATGACTGCAACACATGCACTTTATCAATGTATGGGTTTTCGTTTAATATAGCTGCATACGCAGGTTTTGTTAAATAATGCACTTCCGCCCCTTCCACCTGCTCTTTCAGTCCCCTGACAACAGGTGTTGTGAGCACAATATCGCCAATGCTGCTAAACCGTATGATGAGGTATTTGATTGTCATGCCAAAATTCTGTGATAGAGATAATAAATTGATACCTTTTTCTGAAAACCTTTATTTTCACCGCTTCACCGCAATCACTGTGGTTTTCTTTTCCTGGTGCCGGTTGCCATCCAAATCAAAATAGTCTAACAACACAATGTAAATGCCCGATCCGGGGTGCATGCCATCATCATTAAGGCCATCCCAGG
Organism: Bacteroidota bacterium; assembly: GCA_051748025.1. Lineage (GTDB taxonomy): Bacteria > Bacteroidota > Bacteroidia > Bacteroidales > ML635J-15 > JAQIBY01. The sequence goes on along the minus strand of JBNJGX010000233.1, from coordinate 2,890 downwards.
TAAATTGTCCCTCTGAACCAAGCATTTCATTATCAATAAGGTTGCGAACGGGTTGTCCTTTGGAATTGTAAATGGATATACTCAGCACATAACCCGGCTTATCCATCTTATAGCTGATCGTAAGCACATCTTCATAACCATCGTTATCAGGGGAAATTGTTTCAGGGCTCAGCTCAAACATACTTTCTGCCGTTTCACTGCTTTTGTATTGTGAATTCTGATACGTCGGTGTACCAAAGCCAACAGATTCAGCCGCTGAATGCCAGTTATTTTCATCCGATGCCGGTTCATTGTAATCAATACGCTCAAGCGAAACGCCTTTTACGGAACGCAACAGTTTAAAATGCATGTCTTCATTATACACCACTTCATCAATCACTTCTTTGTTGGGAATGCAAAGCACAACATCTCCTTCGGAATTCTTATATGTCGGCAAATCCTCAACCTGTAACAACTGGTCAGGGTATTTACAATAATAGTTGTTTTCCACGGCTGCAATATTTTCACTTAACACCACATAATCACCCGGGAACAATAGAAACCCAACATCGGTAATCATTTCCAGGCCATCTACCCTCAACGAGTCATCCCGGGTAGCCATACGCAGGTCATACAGGTCAATGAATTTACCGGAACGGTTGTATAATTCAACATAATCTTCAGCACCGTCCGGGGGATTGAACAGAATTTCATTGATAACCACATCGCCCTCAACAACAGAATCGGCCAGGGCAAATTCTTTTTCCACCGTTACGGAGATTTTATTTCCTGCACAATCAATTACGGTATCCGAGACCTGCAAAGTATATACGGTAGCAGGTTCAAATTCCTGTTCAAAAGCAAGCAACAAACCATGTGGCTTCCCGCTCATTCTGCCGGTAAAAACAGCATCACCAATGCCATTGTCCACATGGTATTTTGCCGGATCAGGTATAAAATCAGGGTGTAATATTTCATCAAACAACACGATCAATGAGTCCGGTTCCTGTATGATGACGCGGTCAATTTCCGGTATATCCGAATCAGGGTTGCTGTTAGCCACTGAATTTTCTTCACCCGGTGTACCACCTGTTTCAGAAACAGATGCCCGCCAGTTATCATTTTCCCCACAGGGGTTATCAGTATCAACCATTTCCAGCGACCACCCGCCATCTTCTTTGGTCGGATCACCATACCATTCAGATGTATAATTGACAAAATGGATCAGGTTCCCTTCTTTACTGATAAGCTGCAATTCCCCGCTGGTATTTGGCAACAAAGGAAAGCTTTCGGCAAATGCAGTGTTGGGGATATCACTGAATTCGGGGGCATTGGTTGATTTGGCAACACACAAATAACCGTCCACGGGAATTTCCACAGCAGGAAGATCATATTCACTTGTTCCTGATATCAATTTCCAGTCAGCCAGGTTAATGGGGTAAGGTGATTGATTGTACAGCTCCAGGTATTCCGCTTCCGGCAGAAACACCGGAGGACTGGGATCGGCCATAATTTCTGTTATCAGCACATCAAAGGTATTGGCTTCATAATTGATAAATGTAATTTCCGTTTCTTCCATAACATTGCCACATGCATCTGCAATATTGCTGATATTCAATGTGTATAAAGTGTTTTCCTCAAAACCTGACAGGTATTGCAAGCGTACGGCACGTGGGTTATCTTCATCGGTAGTAACAACAGAGGGTTCCCCAAAATCAGGAGACAAATAATAATTATCAGCATTCAGGCTGGTGGTGGTATCAGTAACTTCAGAAAACACCAGTTTTATTTCATTGGCAGAAGGCAATTCCCAGGAAACCAATTCAGGGGCAAAGGTATCCTGATTCTGGCCAAAAATACTGTTGGTTGATCCCGGTGTACCACCATCAGGGTTTATGCTGGCCGCCCAGTTATACATACCGCTGCATGTGTTCCACGGGTCTATACGTTCAATTGACCAGCCGCCATCATCTTTGTCCGGATCCTGGTACCACTCATCGGTGTAGGACACTTCATCAATCAGCACGGAATCAGCATTGAAGAGTTTGATTGTGGTGCCACTGTTGGTGAGAATAAAATTGCTGAAATCCATGCCTGCAGTTTTGCCCAGAACCTCAAATTCCGGAACCGCATCGTATTTGCAAAGAATCAACTGATCGTCGGCTTCAATGCTTACCGCCGGAAATTCCTTTATACTGCCGCCAACCACCAGCGTCCATCCGCTCAGGTTTACGGGCAGGTCGCGGGTGTTGTATATTTCCAGGTATTCGTGTTCGGGCAGACCTACTGCAGGTGTGGGATCAGCCATGATTTCATTGATCACAATTTCGTAAGGCTCAACAACAACATTAGCAAAATTCAGGCTTCCGCTTTCAATGACATTTCCAAACAAATCCTCCATGTTTTGGTATTGCAGACTGTATTCGATGTTGTTGTCTATAGCGGTGGCCAGAGTCAGGATGACCGTGGCAGGGCTCCCGGCTTCAAATTCAGCATTGGCAGGAACACCAATGCCGTTATTAACGGTATAATTGGCTGTGTTCAGGGTGCTTACTGTGTCCATGGGTTCGGAAAATTGTAAAAGCAATTGGTTTGTTGATATGGAATTTACTTCCTGTAATTCAGGCTTAACGGAATCCTGAAAATATATTTCAGTATTTTCCATAACATTTCCGCAAACATCTTCTATGTTGCTTACAGAAAGCAGGTACTGTATATTTTCCATTTGTGCTGAAAGGTATTTTAAATGAACAATTCTCTGATTATTGCTTTCAACAACAACAACGTCGGGCTGTCCTAAATTCGGTGTGATGGTGTAAAAAGAAGTGTTCAAAAGTGTGGTTGTATCACATTTTTCTGAAAACTCCAGGACGATTTCTTTAGGGGATATCAGTGAAGATGATATGATTTC
>JBNJGX010000232.1:0-4484 GCA_051748025.1 Bacteroidota bacterium | reverse complement strand
GGAACAATATCATGTGGATAAGGATTATCAAAACTATAAGCGATAAGTGGAAACACATCCGCTTCGCCCGAAAGGATAACAAAACCTTCCGGGTCAAAATCAACAACCTGGTATAAAGCTTCGTTATTTGTATCAGTAATTGCAGTTATGTTTGTACTGCGGTATGTAACATCAGAAAAATTTGTGTTTTTTGCCCTGGCATTCAAAATTATTTCTGCAGCATCCATTAATTCTGCGGGATTCTTTTGAGCATATAGCACCCCGGATGTACAAAGAGCAAGGATGAAAAGCATACATTTTTTCATGGCTGATAAATTAAATTTAAGTTTAGTGCTTATGACATGTTTTGTAAAAAAAATCTTAGATTTAAAGTTCAAAGTTTACCTGCCTGACGGCGAGGCAGGAAATCCAAAATAAAACCAATTTTTTAAATTGTTTGAATATTAGATAATTGTTCATTGAAAATTACCTGCCAGCTGGCAGGCTGGTTTGTTTTTTGATGTTTGAGATTTGTTATTTTTAAAATACAATCGTTTTCTAAGAGGCACTAATTATTTGTACCTTGTTCATGTTCATTCATGTCAGGGGCATCTTTTTCCATGTCAGACTCATTTTTCCGAGTTTTATAAAGGTCAAGCGCCATGTACAGTGCTTTTCTAAAAGCATCCGGTGACGCTTTACCATCACCGGCAATCTCATAAGCTGTTCCATGGTCAGGCGAGGTCCGGACAAAAGGCAATCCGGCGGTAAAATTCACACCACCGTCCTTTGCCAGCGCTTTAAAAGGAGCCAGTCCCTGGTCGTGGTACATAGCCAGAACAGCATCAAATCCTCTGTAGGCAGTACTTCCGAAAAAGCCATCAGCGGGATAAGGGCCGAGAGCAATAATATTTTCGTCTCTTGCAACATCCAGGGCAGGAATAATGATTTCCTGTTCTTCTTTTCCCACCAGGCCTTTATCGCCGATATGTGGATTCAGGCCAAGCACAGCAATTTTTGGTTTCCGGATACCAAAATCATACCTCAGGCTTTTGTTTAGCGTCCGGATTTTTTTCAGTATTATATCGATGTTAATGTTTTCAGCTATTTCAGATACCGGCAGATGACCTGTTACAACACCTACTTTTAACTCATCAGCTATCATCAGCATTAAATAATCATCAGCATCAAAACGCTGTGCCAAATATTCGGTATGGCCTTTAAACTCAAAATCTTTACGCTGAATATTATGCTTATTTATTGGTGCAGTCAGTAAAGCATCAATTTTGCCAATTTGTAAGTCGTTCACCGCAGCTTCCAGCGCGAGAAATGATGATTCTCCTGCTGTATCCGTACTTTTCCCCAATTCAACACGAATATTATCATCCACCACGTTAATAACATTCGGGCGTTTTGGATTGGCTTCGGTTGCATCATTAATGTGGTTAAGGCTGAAATTTCCAATATCAATGGCCTTACGATGGTAGGCCGCCACCTTTGGAGAACCATAAAGAATTGGTGTGCAAAAGTCAGTCACCCTGTTGTCCATAAGGGTTTTTATGATAATTTCATAGCTGATACCATTTATATCACCATGTGTAATGCCTAATCTTATTTTATCCATAATATTTATTAATTTTTGTTGTCACTAAGATATAAAAATTCATTCAAAATCCTTACCCCAATCCCGGTTCCGTTTTTTCCCCGGTACGAATCTTCCGAATCAAGGAAAGCCGGCCCTGCAATATCAAGGTGGATGAATGGATAATCAGTAAAATGTTCCAGGAACTTGCCGGCGGTAATTGCCCCGGCATTTCGTCCGCCAACATTATTAATATCTGCAATGTCAGATTTCAACAATTCTTTATAATCATCCCAGAGTGGTAATTCAGCAATACGTTCATAACACGCAAACCCTGCATCTTGCAGTTTCGCCATATTTTCAGGTGTATTGCCCATTGCAGCAATGGCTTTGGTACCGAAAGTAACTTCTGCAGCACCTGTCAGGGTTGATAATTCAATCACAAGTTCAGGTTTGTATTGTTTTGCATAACTAAGTGCATCAGCCAAAATCATTCTTCCCTCTGCATCAGTATTCAGAACCTCCACTGTGGTACCATCATACATATGAATTACATCCTGAGGGAGGTAGGCATCTTTTCCCGGCCGGTTGTCAGTAGCCGGAATCAAAGCAATAACATGATACGCTGACTTCGAAAGGGCCAGGCTCAGCATTGTACCGGCCACTGATGCAGCCCCGGCCATGTCAGATTTCATTACATCCATGCTGCCTTTGGTAGGTTTAAGGCTTAAGCCGCCTGTATCAAACATTACCCCCTTACCAACCAAAACGAGGGGTTTGTCATTGACCGGGTGCTCAGGTTTCCACTCGACAATATTGAAACTTGGCCCGACTTCACTGCCTTTATTCACAGCAATGATACCGCCCATTTTTAACGATTCAATTTGCTTTTTAAATATACTGTCAACAATCAGCCCTGTGTCGTTGAATTTTTCTGCCAGTATTTCGGCAAATTTTATGGCATTGAGGTGGGAATGCGGTTCATTGACAAGGTCGCGGGCAAAACACACCCCTTCCAGCACAGCATTCAAACGATTAATGGCATTTTTATCTGCATTTTTTGTTATTATTTTCAGTTCTTGTAATGTGTTGGTTTTTGGTTTTTTCAGGTACTTATTAAACTGATAATTTGATAATACAATGCTTTCAGCAACGTCTTTCCAGGCAGAATCATGGTTTGTATGGTCATCAATTACAATTTCTGTCACGTCAAACTTATTTATCTGAGTGCATAACTCACTGGCACTGTCCCTTAGTTTTTCCCTTTGGACATATGTCTTCGGGGATTCATCATTGTTATGGTTTTCAGGTATTACCAAAACAAATGATTGCTTAAAATAAGAATTGATGTGAATGCGTTTTTTCCCCGCTTCAATTTGTTGTTTCAAATAAGCTGCTTCTGTTTTTGTAAATGACAGCTTTTCAAGCGACTGGTCTTTGTAAATGATGTATGCAACTGACTGTTCCGGATATCGCTGTTTAATTTTTGATATGCTGATCTTCATAATGCTGATATTTTCGCACGAAGGTAGCAATAATCGATGGAATTCTTAGAAAAAAATACAATCAAACGTATTCTTTACGTTCTACAATGGTAATGAAATTATTATCCAGTTCAAGGTATCCCTGATCATAACAAAATATGTAGCGGTGACCTTTTTTTGTCTCAAACACATTGGTCATGTAATCAAAATTAAACCCGGCATCAATGAGCACCTGTTTTTGAACTTTTGCCTTACCATGTGGGTTATATTTATGAAGGATGCGTCGATTTTTGCGCAAAATATTATTAATATTGCGCATGATATTGTTAAAGTCTTTACGCAATCTGTTGTTATATGTGTTGCGACATTGGTCGCTACAGAATCTTTTATCTGAGCGTCCATAAATTTTTTCACCACATTCTAAACAAGTTTGTGCCATAACAATTAAAGATTATTTTGACAACTAAAATAATAAAATTTTATAATAACAAAAAGTATAGATTATGAAGTATTTCTTTATTGTAAATTTATTAATCGGCGTAATGGGTTTATCACTAAGCGCACAGAATGATGGTGCTTTCCGGATTTATGATGAAAATGGAAACCATGTTCAGTTCAGTGACATGTTAAAAGAGGCTTCTCAGGCCGATGTTACATTTTTTGGTGAATTACACGATAACCCTATTTCGCACTGGCTGGAGATGAAAATGACCGAAGCCCTGTATGACTATCATGGGGATGACCTTATACTTGGGGCGGAGATGTTTGAAACAGACCAACAACTGGTACTGGATGAATATGTCAACGGCTTGATACCTGAAGAAAAATTTAAACAAGCCACACATTTTTGGCCTAATTACGATAGCGACTATAAACCCCTTGTTGATTTTGCAGCTGAAAAAGGCTTAAAATTTGTGGCCACCAATGTTCCGAGACGGTATGCCAATATTGTTTTCAGAAAAGGATTTGAAGGACTTCAAAAGATAAGCGAATCAGGGAAACAATTGCTACCCCCCTTACCAATCCCGTATGAGCCGGATTTAAAAACATACAAGAAAATGCGTGAAATGGAAAAAGCAGGCCCGATGAGTAAAGCAAACCCAAATTTACCGAAAGCACAAGCATTAAAAGATGCCTGTATGGCATATTCAATCAGTCAGGCTATGTACGATGATAAATATTTTTTGCACTTTAACGGCGCTTACCATTCTGAATATCACGAAGGCATTGTGTGGTATCTGATGCACTATGAACCCCATTTGGAAAAAACCACAATTACAACTGTTTCTCAGAAAAATATTTCCAATCTTTTGGTTCAACATGAAGGTAAAGCGGATTTTATCATTGTTGTTGATGCAGATATGACCAGCACTCATTAGGCGCTTACTGTGTTAACTTTACCAACATGTTGTTTAAATTTAAAGCACCAAAAAACAAAT
>JBNJGX010000231.1:0-4485 GCA_051748025.1 Bacteroidota bacterium | reverse complement strand
TCGTGCAATCGTGCAATCGTGCCATCTCTCCATCTCAGATATTGTCCCAGAAACTCTGTCGTTTATGCAGTTTCAGATCCTGCAACATGGGAGACTTAACATTGATCTGGAAACTGTAATACGTATTGTTTCCAAAAGGTACAAATGCCAGGCTCATTTCCCAGCAGTGCAAATCCCGGTGTATTTCAACATGGGTGTATGACACTTTTTTATTCACAAAATCATACCCGGTATTAAAGCTGATCTTCCATTTTTTGGTAAGGCTTACATCCCCCCTGACATTTACCGTTTGCGTAATATTTTTTTCATTGTAAGGTTTATCATAATTAAGCGTATAATCAAAATTGATGTTCCATGGTATTGAAAAATCAACATAAGCATGCGGGTAGCCATACAGGAAATCTCGTGCCCGCTGCCCATCTTCCTTATTATCTGATGCACTGAACCCCACGCCCAGATTGAGACTTGCACGGGTAATGCGGAAAAGGTTGCCCTGCCTGTTCAATTGCAATTGATCTACACGTGATGCACTGCCTGTGGAATCAACAACATACGCATAAGGATCAAAAGTGGAACTGAAATTGATATTGAATTTACCTATACGTGTCCGGCCTGTCATTGTCATTGGCGACCAGTTAAGTGAATCAGCCATAATGTCATAATTGGTCCGGAAATTCAACGACTCAAGCAAAGCAATTTTTCTTTCTTTCTTTGCTGTGTCTTCAGGGTTAGCCACTTTCATATCAAGGTTGTTACCCAATGAAAAACTCACCGAGCCGGCACCACCTGAAGGGGGTGATCCGTAAACCCCGCCTTCAAAACGTGAATAAGTAGAACGAACCGTATCATATTGCCCGGTATAATCATCATAACGGATATCAGAAATATAATTTTCATAAAAACCGTATTTCTCCTCTGAAAAATCAGGAAAATAACTATAACTCACGCTGGGAGTCAACACATGACGAATGGCTTTCAGTCTTTCAGATTTAAACTCAAACATGCCGTAAATTTTTGTTGACAAATTTGCCCCTGCCCTGTAATCCCAGGCACGTACAAAACCCCTTTGCTCCTCGGATACCACCCCGCCATAAGTAGAATCTGACGGATTGAAAAGGTTTTCATCCCAGTACTTGTTTGTTTCGTTGAGATACCAGCGCTCAGTATAATTAAAATTGGGTGACAAAGTCAGGTGACTGAAAATTTTCGTGCTGGTGCTAACCGGAACACTATGTTTTATCCCGTTTGAAAAATCATCAAGCTGAGAATGAAAAACAGAATCTTCATGTGCGTTTACCCTGTTAAGAGAAGACATCGAGTAACTTATACCGATTTTTTCATAAAACTTCTGCCCACCGGATGCTTCTTTATGTTTAAACGGATAAACGCGGCTCATGTTAAAACTCAACTGTGGCAGGGTTAAAGACACTGAGCTGTCCCGGCTGTTTTGGTTATGTAACAATGACATATTAAGTGAAAACGGCGTATTCGGCCAAAACTTGCTAAAATTGATACTCGACTGTTTGGTATTTTTTAAGCGGTTTTGGGCGCTGTATGTATTGAATTTATCATAAGCACTTGAACTCATATCTACATTAGCACTGAAATTCATACTCGGATGCGCTTTCGGATCCTGCTTGTGATGCCATTTGAATTTATACATCCGGTTGGTTTGATAACTTTCCAGTCCCTCATAACCCAATACATTTTTATTGTAATGAAAGCTAAGGTTACCGCTCATTTTATACCGGACTTTATAATGTGTTGAAGCCCGTGCTTCCCAACTGCCTTTCGAATAAATACCGCCGGTCAGGAGTAAATCAAGATAATCGTTGATGGCCCAGTAATAGCCCCCGTTACGCAGAAAGAATCCCCTGTTTTGCTCCTCGCCGTATTCCGGGATGATCACACCTGATGTAGCCCCTTTTGTATTGGGAAAAAACCCGAAAGGAATACCAAGGGGTGTGGGGATATCTTCGAGCACAAGAAATGAAGGGCCTGCCACTATTTTGTCATTGGGAATAACTTTGGCTTTGGATATATTAAAATAGAAATGCGGATGGTCCAGGTCACAGGTTGTAAATTTTCCGTTTACCATATGGATACTTTTGTCAGCATGTCTTTTTGTGCGTGAACCGTGCATATAGCTGCCTTCAAATTCTGTGGTCACTTCTTTTATGATGCCCTTTTTCGATTTAAAATTATACCTGATGGTATCGGCCTCAAAACTTTCATCCCCCTGGCTAAAAAACGGTTTGCCTACAGTTTTACCGGTAGAATCAGGCATGCCATAAGCCAGCAACTCGTTTTTATCCAGGTCCACACGGATGAAATCGGCATTTACCTTAATATCACCATATGTAATCTCAGCATCTTTATACAGGTAAATCAGATTTTTCTGCAGGTAGATGATATTGCTGTCGGTAGCGTGATAATATACCGGATGTTCGAGCCTGTCGGTCTTTTTTTGTTTTTCTGTGCTGTCAGATGCCAGACTGTCGGGCTGAATCTTGTCAGATGCAATGGTATCAAAAACAACAGTATCAGATACAACGGTATCAGGTTGTATGGTATCAGATTGAATGGTATCAGGTTGAATGGTATTGTGGTTGTTGACCGGTATCCGGTAATCGGTGAACGGTAATCGGTGATCGGTGTCCGGTAAGCGATGTATATGATGTTGAGACGATTCAGCCAAGCTGAATCCCTCAATTACCTGTGGTTGTTTATTAAGGAAACCCTTTCCTTCGAATGTACAACTCAAGGTGGTTGAGGGATTCGACAACAGCCCGCCTGCCGCCCGCCTTCCGCCCGCCTTCCGGACGGGCAGGGACGGGCAGGGACGGGCAGGGAGAATTGTCTCGAAACCACCGAACCGCTGATCGGTGATCGGTGATGGGCAGTAAGCATTTGTGGTAAAAATATCATTTGAATTTTGCAGTCCACAGAAGTTTTGACCATATCCAAAAACCGGCATGCTAATCCCTTCAATCAGAACCATTATTGCCATTATTAATAAGCTTTTGAATATTTTTTCAAATAAATTCACCAAATTGGCGTTGTTTTTGTAATTTTAAATCCGGTTCAAAACTAATTAAAAAAATGCATTCATGACAGCGATGCTAAAGATGAATAAACGAATAACAGAAATGATAAGTGTGCTGGTTTTATTTTGTATGCCACTTTTTCTTTCAGCACAGAACGGTGATGATGATATCAAATTGCGCAAAGTGGTTATTGATCCAGGCCATGGTGGCAGAGACCCGGGGGCTGTGGGTAAATTTTCACATGAAAAAGACATTGTGCTGGATATTGCCCTTAAGCTGGGCGGCTATATTGAAGAAAATTTTCAGGATGTTGAGGTAATTTATACACGCAAAACCGACAAGTATGTCAAATTATACGAACGGGCAAAAATTGCCAATGAAGCCAAAGCAGATCTGTTCATAAGCATTCATGCCAATGCATCAGAATCGTCTAATCCATACGGTGCAGAAACCTTTGCCATGGGATTGCATGTTTCTGAAGCCAACCTTGAAGTGGCTAAAAAAGAAAATTCAGTTATCCTTCAGGAAGAAAACTACGAAGAAAATTACGGCGGTTTTGATCCCAACAGCCCCGAATCCCATATTATGTTCAGCATGTTTCAGAATGCGTATCTTGACCAGAGTCTCAATCTGGCTGCGTTGGTACAGAAGCAATTCAGAGAACGGGTAGGCCGGCATGACCGGGGGGTTAAGCAGGCCGGATTCTGGGTATTATACAAAGTGGCTATGCCCAGCATACTTATTGAAGCAGGGTTTATTTCCAACGCTAACGAAGAAAATTTCCTCAATTCTGATGATGGTGTCACATATTTGGCGTCTGCCATTTTCCGGGCATTCAAAAATTACAAAAAGGCTTTTGAATCCGATAATTTACTTGAAGAAGAATCACTTGCCGATTATATTGAGAAACCCGATAATGAAAATATGCAACAGGACACGCAAAGTACAGAACACGAATCAGATGGTTCGAGCAAATCAGGAGATGCGGAAAAAACCACACAGGACGACTTGCCGTCTTTTCCCGCGGAACAAAACATTGATGAAGATGATGATGTTTGTTTCAGAATTCAGATTGGTACCAGCGAAGAAAATATCGAGTCGCTTAAGGAAAAATACCCTGACCTGGATGAGTTGTGGCAATATGAACACAATGGATACTATAAACATACAGCAGGAAAAACTTCCAATTACCAAAAAATTGTTAAATTGCAGCAAGATTTGAGCAAGAAAAGGGAAGGCTGTTTTATTGTTGCTTTTAAAAATGATGAACGCATTCCGGTACGAAAAGCCATAAAAGCCCTAAATAAATAAGTTATGACAAAACAAGGCCGAAAATACATATTAACCGGTATATTGATCGCAGTTATACTGGCTGTCAGTTATTGGGGATTCAATTACCTGAAAAACAGGGACCTGTTTAATCAACAAAATACGTATC
>JBNJGX010000230.1:0-4509 GCA_051748025.1 Bacteroidota bacterium | reverse complement strand
TCAACAACTGTTTTACGGCCGGCTTTACCAAGTTTTTTCCGCAACTCAGGGGATTCAATCAGGGCAGAGATTTTCTCAAACCATTCATCACCTGTATCTGCCAGGCAGCCATTTTTTCCCTCCTGAATGATATCCATGTTTACACCCACCGGCGACATAACTGTGGGAATTTCAAGTGCCATGTATTGTAAGCCTTTAAAACCACATTTTCCGCGTGTCCAGTTATTATCCGGAAGCGGCATGATACCGATATCAAATTCTGAGAGGTCTTTAATCTCTGTTGACTTGTTCCAATGAACAACCTCAACAGGTATTTCCAGACAGTGATAAGTAAAATTGACAATAATTCTGAACCGAATTTGATCTCCATATTTACGATACAAGCTTTTCAGCACTGGAATGGCTGTTTCAAAATGTTTCAAAGTGGGTTCAGTACCCGTCCAGCCAATTGTGATCACGTTTGAATCATCTTTGCTGCAGGGCTTGTGATAATCCGTATCTATGACAGTAGGAAAAACCCGCACTTCAGAATTAAACTGCCGCGCGTACTTTGCCAAAAAATAATTTCCCACTGTAATAACATCAGCATACCTACATATTTTTTTTGTTTTTTGAGGTTGTTTTATCCAACTCAGGTTTTTGTTTCCAATAGATGTATCATTAATCCATATGCTGTCATCAAAATCATACACCACAGGAATATTTAACCTTGCCAATTTTTTTTCAAATCGTGTTGTCCCCAGCATAAAAGCCTCCCTGTAAATAAAAACAGCATCATAATGTTTCGCCCTTCTGATATCTTTCATTCGGTGAAAAAAGGCTTTAAGCATAATGAAGAATTTTCCGAAATAATGCCCTGATGCATAAAATACAGCATCATCTTTTTCTGAAATGATGTTGCTGTATGTAATTTCCCATCCATTGGATTGCATATATGGCAAAAACTGCTCAATACGAAATCGCTGGCCGGGACTCCGGTCATAACGATGTTGTACAAGACATAACAATTTTTTCTTTTTCATCCAATAATGTTGTTATAAACCTTAAAATATAGATCACAAGCCTTGCCCAAAGAAAATAAATCCTCAGATACCTGCCTGAGTTTTTCAGGGTTAATGTTTTTCAGCTCATCAATTTGCTCAACGGCAGACTGGTATGAGTCATCATTTAAATCTTTCAGCACAATGCCAATCTTATGTTTTTCCACGATCCTGTCAATATCCCCGACATTGGCGTTACAAATAACAGGCACGCCCATGGCCAACAATTCTGCCAGTTTTGTGGGGGAAGAGGCTTTTTTGGAAAACACCGGTTTTATGAAAAACAATGACACTGAGCTGAGACTTATCATAGCCGGCACCTCCTGACGGCTAACTGATCGGAAAATGATCTGTTCCGTGGGTATGTTTTTTGCTTTTGCCGGATTCAGCATAATGTCCGGATTGTCACCGGTAATGATCAGAAATTTTGCCTGTGGTTTTTGTTTCAACAATTCTGCGTAAAAATCCAGCATGTCATCCGTCAGATACCAGGTGCCCAGCGATCCAAGGTAAAACAACACAAAATCATCTTTTGCTATACCTGTGTCCTGCCTGATTTTGCAGATTTCCGCCTCCTCAATATTTGCCGGATTGAAATGATCCATGTCTGCACAACATGGGACCACCGTAACATCATTGCCTTGCATGTTTAGTTGTTCCCAGTCACACATCACGTCTTTACCTGATTCAGTAAGGCTGATTATGTGGTCTGCATTTTCAAGAAACGCTTTTTCGCGCCGCTTGAAATAGGTATAAACCTGATTGAAAAGGGGATTTTTGCGATTCCACAGGCCGCCGTCAACCCGTTCATCCGGATAAAACCCCCGCATATCGAAAAGAAATGGCAAACCATACTTTTGTTTTAGGTTCATTCCGGCAAAAGCAGCGATGTATGAGCGGCAGTGGCATACATCAAAATGATACGCTTTGTGCAAATTGGCTGCCTTTTTTTTAAGTGTACGTATATCTTTGATGGTAGAAATCACCGCTGGTTTTTTCGTATATGTTACAGGATGCCAGCTAATACCGTATTCTTTAAGCAAACTTTCAACAGCCCTTTTCCGGTTTTTATACTGAGCAGTTTTTTCTGCACTCAGCACATGAAAATCGATCCCGTTTTTGCTCAGCTCAACCAGGTAAGGGATAATTTGAGACTGGCCAAGCGCATCAGTCAAACCATCATATGAAACATAAAGCACACGCATAACCAACAGGCAAATGAAAAAACCGGCACAACAGCCGGTCTATACAGATCAAACAGAAACCACTTCTTTCACTTCAGGCACATCCTGTTTGAGTTTTTCCTCAACCCCCAGTTTCAATGTCTGCACACTGAACGGGCAAGAGCCACATGCTCCCAGCAATTGTACTTCAACCACATAATCATCGGTGACGTTTACAAGGCTGATATCACCTCCGTCCGCCTGAAGGTATGGCCTCACTTCTTCAATGGATTTTTTAATCTTTTCTTTAATCTTTTCCATATAATCATCTATTTATGTTTAACATCCACTCGTTTGGTAGCCGGTTTTTCTTTATTTCTGATGTCCACCTGCTTCATCATTTCCACGGCTGTTTCTTCAAAAGCTTTGCCGGTGATAGAATTCAGGTCAGTACTGGCAGGTTTCCCTTCATCGCCGCCTTCGCGTATGCTCTGAACAAGCGGAATTTGACCTAACAGAGGTACGCCGGATTCTTCAGCCAGCTTTTTGCAACCTTCTTTACCAAAAATATAATATCTATTGTCTGGCAATTCTTCGGGTGTAAACCATGACATGTTTTCGATAAGCCCAAGCACAGGTACTTCAATGCCTTTTGTGCCAAACATACCGATGCCTTTTCGTGCATCTGCCAGTGCCACTTCCTGTGGTGTTGATACGATCACGGCACCTGTTACTGCAACTGTTTGCACAAGGGTAAGATGAATATCACTGGTTCCGGGAGGCAAATCACAAATCATGTAATCCAGTTCTCCCCAGTCAGTATCATTCAACAATTGTTTAAGTGCATTTGAAGCCATGGGGCCTCTCCACACCAATGCAGAATTTTTATCCACAAAAAATCCGACAGAAAGCATCTTAACACCAAACTTCTCAAAAGGCAATATCCAATCTTTGCCATCTTCTTTTTTGCCACGGGGTTTTTCATCTTCCAGGCCAAACATTTTTGGCATACTGGGGCCAAAAATATCGGCATCAATCAAGCCCACTTTATAACCGTGCATAGCCATAGCAACAGCCAGGTTTACAGCTACTGTGGATTTCCCTACACCACCTTTACCCGAAGCAACAGCAATGATGTTTTTAACTTTCCCGAGGCCATTTTTACCAACATCAGTATTCACTTTAGCTTCTTTGGTAACTTTTTTGCTTTTGGCAGTAATATTGCCCTTTATATCTATGTTATCTTTACCAAAGGCTTCTTCCAGGGTTTTCACACAAGCCTGTTTAACCGAAGCGATAAACGGGTCACTGTCCTTTTCAAAGATAAGGTCAAATTTCACGGTTTTCCCTTCCACACCAAGGTTATCGATCATATTAAGTTCGACAATATTTTTACCATTGCCGGGATACAGTACATCCTGCAATGTTTTCAGTACATTATTTTTATCAAGTGTCATTGTGATATACATTTAAAATTATACAATTCTAACTTACTGCAAAGGTAACAAAGATTTGCTGTAATGTTTCATTGAAGCTTGTCAAATATTGTTTTCCGCTTTATAAACACTATCATTATCCCGCCCCTTCCTGCGGGTCCCAGAGATATTGTTCAAATTTCACAATTTTATCATTGACAACATTGATCCCTTCGCTTTTCAGCAGGTCTTCCATAACATATTCACCGCCAAAATGATGTTTGCCTGTAAGCACACCATTTCGATTAACAACCCGGTGTGCAGGTACCGGTGGTTGTACATTATGTGCATTGTTCAACGCCCAGCCAACCATTCTGCCGGCCTGGGGTGATCCGAGGTATGCCGCAATGAGGCCATAAGTGGTGACCCGGGATTCCGGTATCATGCGTACAACATCATATACCTTGTCAAAAAACAGTTTATGATTTGAATCCTTCGCGTTTTTCATCTACAGGTGGTTCAGACAGGTTTTTATCTTGTGGCAGTTTAAAACGGATATACCTGATTATACGTTTTTCATCAAGCCACCTTTTTTCATAATGTGTTTTTATTGGAGGCACTTGATCAGTGTGTTCTCCGTCATAGATATCGGGGATATCACATATCAAAGGCAAATCATTGTGCCTGATCACAGCAAGGGTATATGCATATAATACCGGATCATCGGTTTTAAGGTGCATGATACCGTTATGTTTCATTACCTGCTGATACTTTTGCAAAAATTTTGATGATGTCAGCCGTTTGGTTATGCTTTTACGCCTGTTGCGATGAGGGTCTGAAAATGTACACCATATTTCATCCACTTCATTTTGGTCAAAACAACATTGGATA
>JBNJGX010000229.1:0-4575 GCA_051748025.1 Bacteroidota bacterium | reverse complement strand
GCATTATCTGAGTATGGGCCATTGATCCCGGGGCCTGATATGAAAAAACCAAAGACATCATTATAATTTGTATTGGCAAATTCAGGAAATTCTTCTGAGCCAAAAATATAATTGAAACGTATGGTGTCGCTTGCCGGCACAAAATCAAATTCAATCACAGTAGCATCATTTATATCATAGGAAATCAAATCATCTAAATCCGGATCTGACCCGCTTCCGAGGGTGCTTCCTGTACTGCCTGAGTTATTCGGCCCTTCTGCATTGGCAATATCCCCTGTTGCCATTATAATCCCTGATTCAAATGGAAAATCCGGATTGTCATTGGTAAAAGCGCCAAATGCAGCATCAGGATGATTTGTTGTAACATCAGATGCCGTAACACATCCTGTAATCAACGAATCCTGGATCAGCACTTCCGCTGAAATGCCACCGTGGGTTTGTAAATATGGTTGCGCATGAGTTGTGTTAGTCAGCAACACAAAACTTAGCACGGTTATAAAAAATACTGTACGTTTCAACATAACTTTACCATTTAAATTATTTTTATGTAAATATACAAAAAAAATAATTCATAGAATTTTTTTTTTACTTTTGTGTTATCATGAGCAGAATAATCGGCATTGATTATGGTTTTAAACGTACCGGAGTTGCTGTTACTGACCCCTTGAAAATGATTGCTTCCGGCCTGGACACAGTGTCCACAGCTACCCTTTTTAATTATTTAAGTGATTACATGAAAAAGGAGAAAGTTGAATGTATTGTATTTGGTATGCCGACAAAAGATGATGGCAGCCCGTCGGAACCGGCTCCACAAATAATTGGTGCTATGAGAAAGTGCCGTAAGCTTTTTCCGGGAATTAGGGTTGAGTCTGTTGATGAAAGTTATACGTCTAAAATGGCATTTCAAAGTATGATTGACGGCGGCGTGAAAAAGAAAAAGCGGCGTGATAAAGCATTGATTGACAAAACCAGTGCTACCATTATTTTACAATCTTATATGGAACATAACTGTTAAAAATCTCTCTATTCTAAAATCGGTTGATTTGAAAAAATTAAGTATCTTTGCCATTGAACTTTATCCAGTGATTCCTAAAAACACAATTTGTTAAATTTATCAACCATTTATTAAAATAGAGCCTTAAAAATATGATATACCCCATTTATTTATATGGTCATCCGGTGCTTCGAAAAAAAGCAAAGGAAATAGATATTGAAATCACAGACCCTGTCCCTATAGTAAATGATATGTTTGAAACCATGTACAACGCACAGGGAGTAGGACTGGCAGGGCCACAGATTGGAAAATCATTGCGTTTGTATGTGATTGATGCCAACCCAATGGCTCAGGCTCATCCCGAACTTGAAGGATTTAAAAGGGTATTCATTAACCCTGAAATTATTGAACACAATCATAATGTCATTGGTTTTGATGAAGGCTGCCTGAGTATCCCTACAATATTTGAACAAGTAAAACGTTTTACATCACTGAAAATGCGGTATCTGGATGAAAACCTGCAGGAAAAAACCGAAGATTTTATTGGGATGCAGGCCATCATTGTACAACATGAATATGATCACCTTGACGGGGTTTTATTTACTGATAAGATAGTACCTTTGAAAAAAAGGTTGTTAAGATCAAAACTTATGGCGATTTCTAAAGGAAAAGTACCAACTGATTATAAAGTTAGAATAAAATGAAAGTAAAATCATTAATTATTGTTTGTGTAGCCGTATCCATGGTTTTTTCAGCTTGCCGGCAAAATGAAAATAATACAGCAGAACAACAGGCAGAATCTGATAAGGAAGAACGTCTGTCAGAAGAAGAACTGTTAAAGCAAATCG
The DNA here is from genome assembly GCA_051748025.1 of Bacteroidota bacterium. Lineage (GTDB taxonomy): Bacteria > Bacteroidota > Bacteroidia > Bacteroidales > ML635J-15 > JAQIBY01. The sequence continues at coordinate 2,733 of JBNJGX010000229.1, read as the reverse complement.
AAAATAAAGAAAAAAAATTACATGACGAGCTGGAACTGGATTTATCTGTGGCCAATGAGATGATTCTGCTTTATCTGGATTATGCCAATAAATTCGAAAATGACAGCCTGGTACCCGAATATCTTTTCAGGGCTGCTGAATTGGCTATGAATGCTGACAAGCCCTACGATGCATTGGCTTATCTTAAACGCACAGAGGAGGAATATCCGGGTTTTGATAAAATGGCCGAAGTGGTCTATCTTACCGGTTTTATTTATGACAGCATCCTTGATAATGATGAAGAAGCTGAGAATTATTACCGCAAATTTTTAAAAAAATGGCCTGATCATGACAGGGCAGAAGAAGTGGAAGCATTAATCAGCTATTTGAATATGAGCGATCTGGAACTTGTGCGACAATTTGAAGAAAACAATAAAAATGTTGAATGATATTTTTATGATATAGTGTGACTTTCAAAGAGCAAATTAAAAGCATGCCGATGTTACGCCTGCTTATCCCATTCATGGCAGGCATCGCACTGGTTTTGAAAACCGGATTTGAGCCTGGTTTTCAAGTGTTGATACTTTCAGGCATCATTTGTGTTCTGTATTTATTCCTGGAAAAACGTTTTCCTTTTTATGCCAGCCGGTGGGTAACTTATGTGTTTGTTTTTTTGTTTTTCTTTTTTGCCGGTGCTTTTCTTGCAGGCCATAAGCTGAACAATGTAAAACCAGTTCAAATACCTGATGATGCCTTATTGCTGGCCGAAATTCAATCACAACCAAAAGAATCAGAAAATGCTTTCCGGGCAGATATCAATGTACAGGCCTACAAATATAAAGATGCCTGGTATAGTGGTGATGGCAGGGCACAGGTATATTTTCAGAAAGACAGCATGGCGGCAGAAATACAACCCGGTATGCTGATCAGCTTTAAACCGGATTTTGACAGCATATCCAACTCAGGAAATCCTGCTGAATTTGATTACGCCAAATACATGACCTATCATATGATAGCGTCAAGCACCTATCTGGAATCCGGTAGCTGGAAAGTGATTGATCAAACTGAGACAGGCAGTCTGCGGCATTATATGCTTGATTTGCGTAACCACTTGCTTGATGTTTACAGGCAGGCCGGCCTTGACGGGGATGAATTTGCAGTAGCTGCTGCGTTGAGTTTGGGGTACAAAGACAAATTACATGATAAACTCCGCCATGCATATTCTGCATCAGGGGCTATGCATGTATTGGCTGTCAGCGGTTTGCATGTGGGCATAATTTATATGGTGTTGTTTTCCCTGTTATCGCCGCTGCGAAAGAAAAAAAAGCTTGTGTATGTACAGGTGCTTATTATTGTGGCTGCCATTTGGTTTTATGCCATGCTAACTGGTTTATCCCCATCTGTTACAAGGGCAGCCATAATGTTTAGCTTTATAAGCGTTGGAACTTTGTTTAAGCAACACATTAATATTAATAATATACTGGCTGCTTCAGCATTTGTCACAATGGCTTTTAATCCCTTTGTTCTTACTGAACTTGGGTTTTGGTTATCGTACCTTGCGGTATTAAGCATTGTTACTTTTTATAAACCCATCTATGAACTTGTCCGGGTAAAACAACCGGTATTGGATAAACTATGGGCACTTGTGACTGTATCCATTGCTGCACAAATCGGGACAGCTCCGCTTACCATTTTTTATTTTAATCAGTTTTCGAATTACTTTATACTCACCAATATTATGGTAATCCCGGTTGTTACCATTATTGTTTATGCTGCCATGCTGGTATTTGTCGTATCCCACATAATTCCGGTTCTGGCAATATACGCAGGCAAGGCTTTGGCTTTCATGGTGGGGCTGCTCAATGATGTTGTTTTCTTTATCGAAAAGTTGCCTGGTTCTGTGTCAGAAAATTTATATATCTCTCCTGTACAGATGCTTTTGCTGTATTGTACCATCTTAATGGGTTCAATCATGTTTATGAAAGGAAAACGGCAGTATGCCTGGGTGGTAATGGGCCTGATTATTGTGTTTCTGAGTATTGACATTGTCAGAAATGTTAAATCGGTCGAAAACAATAAATTTCTGGTGTATAACCTCAATAACTATTCGGCTGTTAATTGCATTGTTGGTAGTGATAATGTGTTATTCACAGATATTCCTGAACAGGAAAATACACTGTTGGATAAACAATTATCAGGATACTGGCTGTCTGAAGGGGTGAAAAAAGAAAAGATTGTTAATTTAAATAAAACCGGCAGCCGCTATATGTTTACCAATTTATTCTCAATTGATAATCCATACGTTTTCATGAAAGACCTTTTTATTGGTTTTAAGGATTTGCGTGTTTTAATAATCCGCGATGACAGATATACCAATGTCAGGGGGAAGAATCCTATTGAACTGGATTATCTTATCTTATCTTCTGATGCAGGTATTGATATGTCGTCAATAACATCGCTTTTCCGTTTTGAAAAACTTATTCTGGATTCATCTTTCCCATGGTACAAGCGGCAGGATTTAAAAAAAGAACTTGCCAAACACAATATTCCGGTACATGATGTTGTTGAAGATGGTGCTTTTATTGTAGATTTGTAACGATAAGAGTCTTTAATTTTGGAAAAAGGTTTTAGATATAATAACCAATCAGTAATGGTTAATAACCATTTTTAACTGATTGGTTACGCGATTATTTGAACATAAATTTAATTTAACGAAATGATTATCTTCATATCGTTAAATTAAATTTATGTTCA
>JBNJGX010000228.1:0-4586 GCA_051748025.1 Bacteroidota bacterium | reverse complement strand
TGGTATATTTCAAAGTGTAAAAACGAATTTAAGGCAAACTGTCATTGTCAATATAATACAAAATATCTTCAGGTTGCAGATAATATTTTCCTTTGAATTTTAAATATGCCGGTGAGGCATTGCTTTGATTAAAAATATAATCAGAAAAACTGTAAATCTGACACCCTAGTCCATGATCAATGGCTTGCATATCTATGTGATATTCAAGATCACGCCTGTAATTTTTACTGAAAACATATTTGATTCCCATACCCAATATTTCCAAAGTATTCATGTCAGAATAATCCAGGATATGGGATAGTTCATGTCCTATTAACCCAATACGGGCATTGTATGGAAGCGATGGATAATATACAGCCTTCCCTTCTTTTTTACTGTTGTTTATAAAAATATAATAACAACGGTTATCCGGTTTTTTAAAAACCGACCAGAATGCCGGACGTGTAGCAGCGGTAGTTTTTAATCTTTTCTCTTTGAAAAGGATTTCTGTCTCATACAGATCCGGATAATGCGATAAAGCGATATAAAAAGCAGGCGCATATGTTGTATCAATATGTACAAATTCCGGAATTGAAGTATGGAGGGTATCTGCAATTTGTGGCCATTGTTCCGGCTTATAAAAGCAGGTATCGGGCAGCGGCTGAGCTGAAATCCCCACACAAAAGATCAGGCTTATGTACAACAAACGTATTTTGTACATGATACAAAATTAAAAAAATCAGCTTGTGTATCATTCCGTTTTATTGTATAATTTTATAATGTGAAATTGCATATTTTTTTATTTTTGAAGTTATAAATTATTTTATTCGATACAGTAGTAATCCTGAAAAAGAAATACGAGAACATTTTTCCCAATATTGATATTGTTTTTAAAGCCAACAAAAAAGTCATTAAATATGATGTTATTCTCAATCCGGGAGCCGGCATATCAGATGTAAAACTGAAGTATAACCGGTGGGGACAATTGCTGTATGAAGGCGGTACTGGCACTGATCCGTGGGATGGCACATATAACGGCAAGCCTGTACCAACGGGTTCATATATTTATGTTATCAAACCTTTCCGGGGATTGGATGATATTGTTGGCATAGTGACGGTGGTGATGTGATTATTGAAAGTCAAGATTAAAAATTGAGAAAAAGAGTTTTTTAAAATCCAACTTTTCCTGTTATCAGCAGGATTTTGTGTGATTTGCTTAAGTTTCTTTTATAAAAACATTGCATCAGTTTGAAAAATAGTTTCAGGAATGAAAAACAGCTGTAAATTGGTGTGACTATTGTTTATAAAAAACTATAAATATCTTTAGAAATCTTATCGTATATATTCCAAGGAGTTACCGATATCACGTTTTATAATTATTGCTGTGTGTTTTGTTCCGGTAGGTGGTGTCAGATACACCTTCCAGGCAGTCACAGCAGACTTCATTACCGATCTGACAGGTATTATTGGTGCTTTTTTGCTGGGTTCTGTTCTTTCCTTGAGTTGGGAAAAAGATATTTAAAACTTTATTGGTGACGTGTCAAAATATTTGTTATTTTTGTTTATGATGTATAAAATGAAATCTTTATTTTTCAATCCTGAATTAAGAAACAAGTTTTACGAATAAAACCTCAAAAAATCAAAAGAAAATTGTGCAAAAAATAAGCTTTTTACTACAAGTGTGTTTAATATGCGTTTTGATGGTTTTTTTCACCACTTCTTCGAACGCAAATAACAGCATCCCGGAAAACTTTAATGCGGGAAAGCAAATGTTTGTTGAAAACAAGGGACAGTTGGCCGATATTAAAGGCGAAACACATCCGGGAGTATTGTACTATTTGCAAACCAAAGATTACAGTGTTCATTTTAAAAAGAACAGCATTACATTTTACATGCAGGAAAAAGAACCCCAGAATAATACAGAATCTTTTTTTAAACCCGAAAAGGATAAATCAGAGCGTTTAGAAGCTATTAATAAAGATTCCATACTCTTTTACAGATTTGATGTTGAATTTCTTGATTCAAATGAGGATGCTATACTTGATGGACTTGAAAAATCAAGCTTTTATACAAATTATTATTATGCACATTGCCCCGGCGGAATTCATAAGGTTGGTAATTTTAATTCAATCATATACAGAAATATTTATAATAATATTGATATTAAATTTACTTTATCCCCAAAGGGATTAAAATATGACATTATTGTTAATCCCGGCGGCAATTACAAAGATGTAAAGCTTTTCTATAATGGAATAAAAAACATGAATTGCGAGAACAATGAAATAGAAATAGAAACACCCATCGGTGGGGATTTAAAAGAAACAATACCTTTCAGTTATACACTGGAAAACAACGCTAAAAATGAGAAAGATGTAAAATACATACTTACTGATAATACAATAAGTTTTGATATTGATGATTACAATGGCAAGGAAAAACTTGTCATTGACCCTGAAATAGTTTGGTCAACATATTATCTTGATGACGCCTTTGGGGACCTTTCATGTGATGCTGATGTGAGAGACAATCAATTTGTATTGTTTTCTGCTGGATACGGTTCAACATTTCCAACACTTGATCCCGGTGGGACAGGATATTATCAGGGCTCATCCGCAGGTTCCAGTGATTTTAAAATACTGAAATTTGACACAGATGGTGTAAGAATTTGGGCTACGTATTATGGAGGTTCCGATTCTGATATCGATGGTGGCGGAACAAGAATTGATAAATCGGGAAATATTTGGGCAGTTGGCAGAACAAAAAGCACTGATATCCCCACTGAGAATGCAGGTGGATATTACGATGGTACATGGACTGCAGGCACATATAATGATTGGACTTGTTTTTTAATGAAATTTAACAGCAGTGGTGAAAGACAATGGGCCAGCCATTATGATTATGTTGGTTCAACAGCTGTCGATATTGATGCAAATGATAATTTCTATGTAACAGGCAATGTGGAATATGACACTCCAAATACCCAATCACTTTCCGGTGCTTACAACCAATCTACAATATCCCTTGACGGTTCAGGTACAGGAAATTCTGATGATGGTTTTATCATGAAATTTAACAGTAGCACAGACCTCCTTTGGGCAACTTGTTTCGGATCCACCTCTGATGAATTCATCAATTCTGTTGATGTGGGTGCTGACGGATATATAAATATTGTCTCATCCGTGGATAATTACTACGGCTCGGGGGTTATAACACAAGATGCCGGAGGATATTACGATAATTCAATAGGAGGCAGGTTTGATATATTAATTTCCAGGTTTAACACATCACACTCCCTTGTGTGGTCAACTCTCTACGGAGGATCCTCTAACGAAGGAAACAGCCCCTGGGGAAATGTAATACAGGCAGATAGCAACAATAACATCTTTGTTGCAGGATCAACAAGGAGTACCGATATTACAACAATGGATCCCGGAGGAGGAGCATATTATGACGGTACTCATAATGCTACTGAAAACATTTTTTTATTAAAATTCAACAGCTCCACAAATTTACAATGGGGAACATATCTTGGAGAATCCGTATCAGGGTCAGTAAGCTCTTGCATGAGGTTTAACAACAATGATGAACTGATATTTATTACGGTGACACCTGATAATTCATTTCCACAAGTTACCAGAGCCGGAGATTATAACCAGTCTTACCAGGGCTCAAATGATTTGTACATTGCAGAATTCGGAACCGGCCTTGACATGGCCTGGAGTACATACCTGGGCAGCAGCGGAGCCAGCGAATGGCTCGGAGGCTTTGATGTAAGCGGCGATGCGTGTGGATATAGTATATTCTTAAGCGGCAGAGGACACGGAACAACAGGATATCCCCTGGTTGATCCGGGTGGCGGTGCCTATTATGATGATTCTGATGATGAATATTCATTTATTACAAAATTTGCAGGCGAGGAATCCACAGCACCAACATCCGCATCAGCTTCACCATCAACAATTTGTCCGGGAAATTCATCCACCCTTAGCGTTACAGGAGGATCATTAGCAACGGATGCCGACTGGTACTGGTATTCCGGTAGCTGTGGAGGGACGGCAGTTGGAACAGGAACCTCTGTTTCTGTTAGCCCGGGTTCATCAACTTCGTATTATGTACGGGCCGAAGGCGATTGTAATACAACCTCCTGTGAATCTGTAACGGTCAATGTTGATACAGAATCTGATGCCCCAACAGGGATAACAGGAACAACTTCACTCTGCCCAGGAGAAAGCACTACGCTTTCTGTTTCAGGAGGCAGCCTTGGCACCGGTGCTACATGGGAATGGTACTCGGGTTCATGTGGTGGCACATCCGAAGGATCCGGAACAAGCATCAATGTATCGCCCGGATCAAGTACAGATTATTTTGTCAGGGCAGAAGGCACATGTAATACCACATCATGTGAAACAGTGACAGTCACCGTTAATGCTTCACCAACTGCCAATGCCGGCAGTAATTCACCGCTTTGCGAAGGTGAAGATTTAAACCTCACCGAAGCCGGTGGAGTTGCCGATTCATGGGAATGGAGCGGCCCCGGTAGTTATACATCAACAGATAACAACCCGGTTATTTCTCCTGCCTCACTTTCCGATGCCGGGCAGTAT
>JBNJGX010000227.1:0-4588 GCA_051748025.1 Bacteroidota bacterium | reverse complement strand
CGGCCTATTAACTGATTTGCACCGGTGCTGTCAAGGATGGTACGTGAATCTATACTGCTTGAAACCCGGAAAGAAATCCTGGCAGGGAAATTGGCCTTAATGGTACCCGTAATGACATTTGTAGATGGCCGCTGGGTTGCAATAATCAGATGAATGCCAATAGCTCGTGCCAGTTGAGCCAGACGAGCAATTGGGGCTTCAATTTCTTTTCCGGCTGTTTGGATTAAATCAGCAAACTCATCAACCACCACTACAATATACGGCAGGTAATGATGGCCGTTTTCAGGGTTGAGTTTGCGCTTGATGTATTTTTTGTTATATTCCTTGATAGTCCTGGCGCCTGCCTTTTTTAGCAGATCATAACGCTGATCCATTTCTTTTGTTAAGGAATTAAGGGTATGAATAACTTTTTGTGTGTCTGTAATGATTGGTTCTTCTTCGTCAGGTAACTTGGCCAGAAAGTGACGTTCAAGCTTGGCGTAAAAAGATAACTCGATTTTTTTGGGATCAACCATCACAAATTTGAGCTGGGCTGGGTGTTTTTTGTACAACAAGGAGGTGATAACGGCATTCAATCCAACAGATTTACCTTGTCCTGTGGCTCCTGCCATAAGCAGGTGTGGCATTTTAGCAAGGTTGAAAACCAACGGCTCGTTATTTATCTTTTTTCCCATTACCACAGGCAATTCGTAATCACAATCCAGAAAGGCTTTTGATGTGAGCACTGAGCGCATTGAAACAATTTCAGGGTCATTGTTGGGCACTTCTATTCCTATGGTACCGCGTCCCGGTATCGGAGCAATTATACGAATGCCCAGCGCTGCAAGCGATAAGGCTATATCATCTTCAAGGTTCTTGATTTTTGAAATGCGTACACCTTTCGCAGGCACAATTTCATACATAGTTACCGTTGGGCCGACGGTAGCTGTAATTTTGGAAATCTCAATATTATAATCCTGTAAAGTTCTGATTATCTGATTGGAATTTTCCTGTAAATCATCTTCTGAAACTTCGGCATTTCCGCTTTTGTAATCAACCAGCAGTTCGATGGGAGGCATTTTATAATTACTCAGATCAAGGGTGGGATCATAATCCCCGTCATTGGCTATTTTTATATCTTCAACTGATTGTTCGTTTTCGGTTGCTTTGTTGGTTTCTTTTACTTCAAGCTCATACCCTGAATCTTTAGTGTCATTCTCATGCTTTTTATCTTTGTCTGGAGGCGTGTTATCTTCCTTGCCGGTATTGCCGCCAGGGGTATATTCAAAAGCCGTATTATTGTTTGCCTCAATGTCTTCTTTTTGAGTTTCTTTTCCTTCATCAGACAGATCTGCTTCCTCTTCTTCTTTAAATTGTTCTGGTTTTATCTTCCTGATTTTATTAACCCATCCCTTAATAATACCCAAAGCCGGTTTATATGAAAATATGATGCCGGCAAATAAAACCAGGAATAACAATATAATTGTACCGGCTTTGCCCATTAAAGCATTTAACCATTGTGCCATTGAATATCCATGCACCCCGCCTAGATAAAACAAATGATCAGAAAAAATGAAACCAAGCAACACAGAAAGCCATATTATCGTTAACAGGCTAATGAAAAGCGACTTGCGTAATGGCATCAGGCGTAGTTTTAAAAACCGGAACCCAATCAACATAAAAATAAAAATAAACACAAACGAAGCGATGCCAAATCCATTATAAATAAAAGTGTCAGCAAGTACAGCTCCAAGTTTGCCTATCCAGTTTTCTACTTTTATTTCGCTGTCAGCAAAAAACTCAATAACCGGGATCTCAAGTTTACTTTGATCTGCTTTCCAGGTGAACAGAAATGATGTAAAAGATAAAGCCAGCAAAATGGCAAAAGCAATAAAAATCAACCCGATTGAAACCTTAAACCGTTCGTCTCTAAAAAAACTCACGCCTTGTTTCCGGGATGATTTTTTGTTGCCTTTTGACTGCTTTGTTTTTGATGTATTTTTACTTTTTTTTGGCACCGTTACTGCTTTTTATTTGGCTGCTAAAAATAAGAAAATCCTCATAATTAAACGAGGATTTTCAATTTATTCTTAAAGCAAAATGTGAATCAATCCTGTAATTTTAACCGCCAAACATTGTTTCCAATTCTTCAGCAGATTTTAATTCATATTCATCAGGGATGCGGAATTTATCAGATTTTACTTTTTCTTGTTCAATTTCCGTGGCAGTGTAGGTCATTATCATGCCTTGTTGTTCAGTGGTGTATTCAAGTAAAACCCCTTTTACACCATTAAACTGACCTGCCCAGTTGTGGTCTGCTTCTATGTTGATCTCATCTGTTACATATCCGGAAAAGATATTATCTTCCAGCTCAACTTCCACTTTTTTTGTGGTATAGCCGAGAATCTCTTTTGTTTCTCCTGTTTCCCTGACTTCCGGATCCCCCATTTCTTCCATGGCTTCCTGCATTTCTGCTGAGTCCTGTTTGTAGGCAATTTTTTGTCCCATCATGTCCATCAACATAGTGACTTGTTTTTTCTCGGAATTGATAATCTGATACATCGAAAACATTGATGTCTCCTGTTCTTTACGCAGTTTTGGGCCTTTATAATAGTCCACAATAGAAGTAGGCAATTGTGCACGGGTTGATTCATCAACTTCACCCTCATATTCAATGTCGTATTTTATGTAACCTTCAAAGCTGTCACTGCCGCTTTGAAATAAAGAACAGCCTGATAATGACATTACCAGAACAGCAACAAATAAATAACTTAGTTTTTTCATAGAATCAATAATTAAGTGTTTGTAAAAATTTATTAATTGGACAAAGATATTAAAATTATAAAACGCAAGCTTCGGATTTCTTTATTTTTTTTCATTCTATTCTAATATCGGTTGTTTTGAACATTATCCTGTGATTTCTAAAAACTCACTTTTTTTTAATCTATCAGTCTTTTATTAAAATAAAGCCAAGGTTATCACGTTTTTGTATTGTGAAATCAAAACAATCATCATTATGAAAACAAAAAAAATAATGGCAATTATTTTACCCGTAATTGCTTTACTTATGGGTTGTCAATCAGAAAGTGACATGTATGGGAAATGGGAAATTGAAGAGATTCAAATGAAAAATAACCATAAAAATACCACGCTTTTTGGGTTCATCCATGAAGATTATGGTTATTATAAGTTTACCAGTGACAATGATTTATTGTTGTATGATGAAAACAATGAATTATTAAAAGAAGAAAAATATTTATTATCTGAAGATGGAAAAGAGCTTCTTGTTAAAGGAAGTGTTGATGAGGTTGCTGCCATTGACATCAATAGTGAAACAGGGATAACACTGAAAAATGATGATTGCACTGTTAAACTAAAGCGAAAAGAAAAGACACAAAAATGATATAACCCAAATATTTTATATTTCGATTTCCTTTATGTTTTTAGAATGGCCAGAAATTATTATCCTGCCAAACCCTTTCTTTCAGGTCATTATCCAGTTCAAATAAAAATTTATGATGGGTTTTTTCCCAGTCAGATAACCATTGGAACAACCGTTTTTCATTTGGATCAGCGGCTTTTTCTGCATGATCAGCATATACTTTAATGGCTTTGGTTTCCATATCTATGGCTGCAGATATGGCTGCTGCCTCATAACTTGCTGCTTCAAGAGATTTTCTGAGCTTATCAGATAACACAAAGTTACTGATACTGTCCTTGTCCTCATCAGGCAGATCATCTTCAACGAATTTACCTTCTTTCTGGTATGATTTGTACTGAGAAGACAGGTACGCTTCATGCATTTTTTCTTCTTCAGCCATAATTTCAAAAATTTTTCGGACTTCTTCATTATCCGTTTGTTCAGCCACTTTTTTATAAAAAGCCTGGCCTCTTCTCTCAAGCAAGATGGCTTGTTTTAAAATGTTTAATGTTCTTTCCATAATTTTGTCATGTCAATGATGTATTACTATAACAAGCCCATGGACAATTTGTTTTGGGAAATCACAATTTGATATGCCATTACATAGATATGCACAAATATGAAGGTATGTTCTTTTCAAAAAGGATATTATATTCTTAATAACTTAAAAGATATAATAAAAAAACTTCTTTTTAAAGTATTTTCAATAACATGAAAATGTTTGCATAATTATCATAAAATTCTTTTATTTTAGCAGATTCAGATTTTAAGAATGAAATATTAAATAATTTATTGTAAAACAAACTATATCAGACATGAGTAAAAACAAAAAATTCATGACCTGCGACGGCAATATGGCTGCTTCTCACGTGGCTTATATATTCAGCGAAGTCGCATGTATCTATCCCATTACACCATCATCAACAATGGCAGAGTACATTGATGAATGGGCTGCCTACGGCAGAAAAAACATTTTCGGACAAACGGTTCAGGTAGAAGAAATGCAATCCGAAGGCGGTGCTTCAGGTGCTGTTCATGGAGCGCTTCAGGGCGGATCATTGACTTCTACGTTTACAGCATCACAGGGATTGTTACTGATGATCCCCAATATGCATAAAATAAGCGGGGAATTGTTACCCGGTGTTTTTCATGTATCTGCACGCAGTGTGGCAGGTCATGCCTTGTCTA
>JBNJGX010000226.1:0-4597 GCA_051748025.1 Bacteroidota bacterium | reverse complement strand
GTCTCCTTAATTAAAATATTGTCTTGTTGTTATTGTAACATCAGAGAAATAATAAAAGCCTTAACAAAACTTATCTGACCCCATACATAAATAAAAGAGGAATAAATCATGGATGTCTTCTTTTTTATAATTGAATATCAGAAGAGCTGAAATAACGAAAGCATTGTGTTGATCAAATAATTGATATATTTCATTTTGGTTGTCAATGCTGTCGATAAGTTGACAGGTATAGTCAATTTTTTCTGATATTGAATCAGGCATTGCTTTCTGATGGCTTTGTGTATATAACCAATTTAAAGCTTGTACATACTCATTTTCATTGCGAATCCTGATCGTATCTGTTTTGAGGTTTTTATTATTTTTTAGCCAGTTTAAAATGGTATGTTCATTATCCGATTTTTGTGAATAATTTTCCCTGATTAAAATAGATGGTGACTTTTTATAATCTGTATTTGTTAACCGTATATCAATGTTTTTATTTATGGACTTGTGGATTTCGATAAAATTTTCTTTGCCTAACTCACAAAACAGGGGATTTACATATAAATAAATATTACTGTTATTGCCATTGATTGTATATTTTCCCGGTGGATACATTTTGGATTTATTGAAGCTATTATTGTATGCATACATACCAAAAATGTCAGTGTTTTCATCAGGGAAGAAAGCAAAAGGGATATTTACTGTACCAAAAAAATTACCGGGGATATTAAGCAATGCAAGTGAATAATCCGGTTTTGTTTGTTTGTTTTCAACAGGTAATGTCAGGCTTGCATGGGGTGGTAATTCTAAATAAACATCCGGCCATGGGATATGGTGCTTATACCAGTTTTGAATTTCATTGTTATCGGTGGTGGTATATAATGTGTTATAGAGGGTTTGGTCATTGATAAATGAAAATAATTGCATGTTACAGAAATCCGGATCATAAGCATATTCCATGTTGTCAATGTTTTTTTCAAGTGCTTTATATCCGGCCACTTTATTGTTATCATTTAGAAAATAGTTGTGAAAATCTGCATCAAGCATTCGCCAGTTTCCATTATCAAATACTTCGGTTATAAGGTGACCATCAAGGTGTATGCATCTGCTTTTATATCCCAGCTTATCCCAGATGTGGCAAAGGCTTGCATTCCGGTTACTGCATAAGCCGCCCCCAATGGAATTGATAAAGATGGCCGGTGAGTATCTGTAAGATTTTGGCAGGGGTGTTTCTGCAACATGAAAGCTGTTTTGCATAACAAAACGCCATGCGTTGGCAGCATTTTTTGACACACCCGGTAAGCTGTCGCCATCCATTTGCTTTATTTCATTAAGCAATTGTGCTTTATTGAACCAGAATTTGTTATTTATCTGAAATTGGATGAATACAGATGTGTCATGAGTATTGGTGATCAGTACGGCATTTTTCTTATTGCCGGAATATAAACTGTCCTGCTGGACATAAGGCATTTCCGGGGGTGTATGATGTGTTTGTTGTTTGCACGATATAATAATGATGCAAGCAAAGCATGTGATGGCAATGATAAAGATTGATAAACATTTCATAATTCACTATTTATTTCAAAAAATTCTAAGAATGGTTTTATTTCCCTTTTCCTGATTAGATTATTTAGTTCCATTTGTAATGCATGAGGCGGCATATTACTCAACTTATCCTGAATTACAGGTGAAATATTTTTTTGTAATTGATTGTCACTAAGCCTGGATAATAAAAATGCATAAGCTTCAGGATTAACATCTTCTAAATGTGCTTTTAAAATATCAATCAGGGGTTTACGGTCATATTTTTTTTCCGCTTTTTGGTTGTGTTGCTTTATGGAATTTATGTAATTTATAAGGTGATTTAGTTTTTGAAGGTTTCTTTTGCCATTTGGGTTTTTATGATCATTAAACCTTGATTTTAACAACATATTTTCAGCATCAACAAGTTTTTCAACAGACATGCTTTGTAAACTCAGTGATGAAGGCCAGTTTACAGTATTGAAAAACAGGATGCCGTGGTTTTTATTGACAAAATCCATAAATTCAGGAATTTCTTGTAAATTAATCTGCATAGGACAAAATGAATAATTGATGGGTTTGCCGTGTTTGTTTGTGATCTCTTCAAAAACACGGATATTGTCCATTAGCTTGTTGAAATCAGCGCCCCTGCGTATTTGTTCATAAAGGTTTTTGTGCATGGCATCAAAAGATATCCCCAAAAAAACATTCATATTGAGCAATAACTCTCTGATATATTTATTGTTAATAGTGCCATTGCTTTGGATATGTACCTGCATGCCGGGATTGATCTTTATAATTTTATTCCAGATGTTTTTGTATATATCGATCATAAACGGTTCTCCACCAAAAAACCTTGTGGCATCAGCCTTTTTGAGGTAGGGGGTCAGCGATTCCACAAAATCCTGGTCATAAACATTGTCATCTTTTTTATTTGTATGCAGGTCGCACATTATGCAATCCAGATTGCAGTAATGGGAAAGCGCAAATTCAAGTACACGTGGCATGCCTTGTTTTTTATATTTGATGTATTGGGTACTCATTGCCGCTTCATAATTGCGTGCATCTATGTCATCAAAACATGCCTTGCAACCAAAAGAAAAATCATTGTTTTGCAGTTTCTTTTGCAGTGTTTTACGGTTTTTAGAATTCAGGGCTTCTTTAATTGAAATATCCGGGTATTTCCCAAAACTGTAATTATCATATTGAATACAACAGGGTTTAATATAACCGTCCCGTGTAAAATACAGGGAAGAAAATGGTGCGTTACACGGGGTTTTGGTTTTGATATTGAATGTTGCCTTATAATCCTTTATATTACCAGGTGCTAATTTTTGTGTTTTTGAATTATGTATCGATTTCATTGTATATTCAGTTTTTGCACTATTCACCGGGATTCAGTTTGCATACCGGCCGGATTTTTTAATGGTTTGAAATGAATCCATGCATGAAAAAAATGTAAAATTAACGATAAAATTACTAATAATGAAGTGGAATACAAAAGCGGACTATCAGCGAAAAATCATTACATTGCAAAAAACTTTTTCGTGGGATGAAATGGCAAAAGAAAAAGGCAAATAAACCCGGCAGGTCTGACATAAAAAAGCTAATGACTGTACACGAGCAAAGGCCATATCTTTGTATGGCTCCGTTTACTTCCATGTCTATCGGCATTAATGGTTCTGTTAGTCCATGCTGCTATACCCAATCATTTTATGCGGAAAATGCAGCGTTTGACAGGTATCCTGAAAAATCCTTGCAGGAAATATGGGATGGAAAGAATTACCAACGGATGCGTAAAATGATAAGGAAGAAACAGTTTCCCAGAGAGTGCAGCATTTGTTATGAGGATATACGCAAAGGAAAATATGACTCCGCCAAATTGCATATATACAGTCACCTCCGGCCGAAAAAAGGACAACCTGTATTTCTTGAAATAACGGTAGATAATACCTGTAACCTTGAGTGTGTCATGTGCAGTTCTGTGCTTTCTTCAAAAATTGCAGCAAGGGAAAATGTTAAACCTTTGCATCCTGTTGATCATGAAAAGTTTAAGAATGATATATATCCGTGGATACCCGACCTGCAGGAGGTTATTATTTCTGGTGGGGAACCTTTTCTTTCAGGGTTGTACATGGATATGTTCCGTGAAATCATGCATCGCAATCCGGATTGCCTGATATCTGTTAACACAAATGGTAATATCCTGACCGAAGAGATTAAAGCTTTAATGAAAAAGGGGCGGTTTCATTTGAATATCTCAATTGACAGTTTGATTAAAGAAAGGTATGAAAAAATACGTAAAGGTGGGTCATTTGATAAATTGCAAAAACACCTGTTGTTTTTTCAGGAATATGCAAAAATGAAAGGCATTCCCCTTTCTATGCCTGTATGTCCCCTGAAATATAATTTTGATGAAATGGGGGATATTGTAAAGTATTGCAATGAAAATGACATATACCTTGTTGTTGTGCATGTGTTCAACGCCTGGGATGTGGCATTAAGATATGCAGGCAGAAACACGCTTGAACAAGCCCTTAAAATTTATGAGGGGGAAACATTTAATCCTGTCAATGAACTTCAAAGACAAAATGTAAATGTTTTTTATGATTTTGTGAAAGATGTCAGGAATTGGCTTCACCAGGCTGAATACAGGGAAAATTTCCTTGCAAAGGTAACCGTGAATGATGAGGGGTTTTATGAAGCCGGCAGGCAGTTGGAGCAAAAAGCGGAACAATATTTTAAGGAACATTATGAAGCAGAAGAAGCTTTACGCTTGTTCAATAGATGGAAAAATAAAAAATCACAATTATTTGATGCTTTGCCTGAATATTTCCGTGCTGAGATATTCTATGAACAGGTTTTTGACATAAATCCGGACATATTAACAGAATATATTTTACATTTACCCATCCATGAATTGAAGTCCACCATTTTAAATCATGCTGATAATATTGTTATGGGATACGGTGGATTTAAATGAGTTTTATTGGATTTCCCGTTGAAACGATTAATCCTTTTGTTGTTCCGCCCCAGACTTCGTCAGTAAATAAATTTTTTTCCGAATAATTCTTCTTAAAAATGCCTGTTTTCT
>JBNJGX010000225.1:0-4639 GCA_051748025.1 Bacteroidota bacterium | reverse complement strand
CGTCAACATCATTCAAATCAATATAATTGCTTAACCAGTCAAGAGAAATTTTCATTATATACCGTTTTTATTTATTGCAAAAGTAGAAAAAAAAGATAAGTTTCTAAATTGTAATAAAGTTCAATGGATAAGCGAAGTTTGTCGAGCGATGTGCTGAGCGATGTGCTGAGCGCAGTCGAAGTGCGGTAGTCGAAGCACGGAGTCGAGACAAACGGATAAAATGGATAGGCTTCTACATTGTAGTTAAGTTTTAGTGGAAAAGTGAAGTTTGTCGAGCGATGTGCCGAGTGCAATACCGAGCGAAGTCGATTTGCGAAGTCAAGGTGCGGAGCCGAGGCAAACGTATTAAAGTCGAGACAAACGTAAAAAATGAACCGAGACAAACTTTCTCAATTCGACAGTTTATACTTACCTGTTTTATAAATTTATAAAACTGATGCTTCTCAACCATTCCAAAACTTAGAATGCATAACCGATGCTGATGCCACCATAAATACTGGGCATTGTCAATGGAAGCTCTACTTTTACATGGTCAGGGTTTGTAACGATATCAAGTTTGTTGCCTAAAAGGAAAAAATCTTCTGATTCATTTTCAATGTCTTCTGCCCATTCCTGCAAATCCGGATCATAGCCTTCGGTTTCATTTTTTGCTTCAATGCCTATTGTCCAGCGTTCTACACCGAGCCCAATGATTGTCCAGTCAAGTGAAATATTGTTGTCAAATATCCACTGGTATCCCAGTGCCAATCCACCGCCAATACGGGTGAATTTGCCGCTGAAAACCCCATGCCCGTCAAAATCATACAGGCCTGTAGTTTGGTTATATTCAGCATGGTCCTGTGCATCGGGCTCCATATCCTGATAATCACTTTCAGTTAATTCATCTTCGTACAATACAGATGTGCTGAAATTATACCTGGAATAACGGAAATAAGGGGCAAGATAAAAACCGTTTGGTGCCGGAGAGCTTGGGTAATATCTGTATTCCAGGCCAATATTAAAGGCACTTATGTTGCTTTTTATATCTGACTCACCACCATATTCCTGTTCAACCCTTGATGGATCATAAATATAAGATGGTATGCCGTGGGGAATCATACCGCCGGCTTTTAACATCACCGATTGGTTGTCGTCAATAATGTACTCGTAATTCAGCCGTATTTCTCCCATTGACAGGTTAAACAAATCAAGTTTAACATTGTGATCTTGTGACATCAAGGGCTTGCACATAAATAAAGCAAGACTTACCAGAAAAACTGCAGTAATTTTTTTCATAATTCAATGTGTTTTAATTTATTGTCAAATATAGAATATTTTTCAGAAAATGGATATGTCATGTTTAAGAATTTTGGGACAGCAATAATCAACATTTTCAATTAATTTAATATCTTTATTAAATTACTATTATTTATTTTTATCACTTAATTCATAAAAGATTCATATAGAATTATATCCTGATAATTTTAGTGGCAGGATAAGATTAAAGTTACACAAAAAAAAGTTCATGTATTTGGATAAAAAAATAATAATAATTAAGATTACACCTGCTGATTCAAAGTAAAACTCAATGCGGAAATATCTATCATTATCACACAAGATTACTTTTAACCTGATTGTTGTGAGTCTGGGGGCTTGTTTGATCGTGGGATTTGTGGTATATTACTCAATGAAAGATGCCATGCTCGACCGCACTTTTGATCAGTTGATGTCGGTACGAACAGAGAAACAAAACAGGCTTGAGAAATTTTTTGCCGACAGAAAATATGACATCCGGCTTATGTCTGAAGAAGCAACCATTGTTTCTTTGATGAAAGAGATAAGACAGAGCAACAAAGCAGAACCGGAGCCGTCTGTTCCGTCAATGGAAAGGTCTTCCGTTCCATATCATGGTAATGAATATTTTTCTTCACTTTTGTTTTTACCATCCGGCAAACATGCAGATGCTTATTCCTTACCCTTGAACAGTGATGCGGATACGATCAGGATAAAGCCTGTAAAAGAACCGGAAGCATTACATGTATTCAGGGGAATGGAAGACACTTGTCAGGATGCTGTATTGCTTGATTTTAGTTTAAAATCAAAAAACCATCCCGGGGTTCGGCTTGGCATACCGGTATATGATAATGACAATAAGCGTCTGGGTGTTATATGCAGCATTATCCCAATTGAAAGCATTAACGAGATCATGTATGAAAATAATCCGCACAACGGGCTTGGTGAATCCGGTGAGGCTTATCTTGTCGGCAGCGATTATTACATGCGAAGCACGTCAAGGTTTCACGACAGCGCTATCATGAGCACAAAGGTAACAACCGACGGTGTTGAAAAAGCACTTGCCGGAAAAAGGGGAACCGATATCTTTTATGATTACCGCGGGGTAAAAGTGCTGAGTTCTTTTGCAAAACTCAATTTATATGGCCTTGAATGGGTAATTCTTGCTGAAATAGATTTTCAGGAAGCAATGATTCCCATTGTAAACATGAAAAACCGGATGTTGTTGATCGGGCTTGGTGTGGCTGTGTTGGTTTTTGTGCTGGCATGGGGCTTGTCACGCTTGCTAACTGGTCCGTTGATACGGCTTAACCGGGCAGTTTCATGCATTGCTAAAGGCAGAAATCCGCCCCCGCTGGAAGTTACCAGCAAAGATGAGATCGGCGACCTGACATCTGCTTTCAATAACATGGCTAATCAGATCAAGGTGCAAAAAGAAAAATTGCGCATCGAAAGCAGACGATCACTGAAATCAATGATTGACGGACAGGAAAATGAACGGCAACGGCTTTCACGTGAAATACACGACAGCCTTGGACAAATGCTTATTGCCCTTAAACTTAAATATCAGGCCACACACAGCGAAAATATCAAACCGGAATTGCTTATGCTCGTAGATCAGACCATAGAGGAAACACGCCGTATGTCGGGCGACCTTCAACCTGCTGAACTTGATGAGTTTGGGCTAAAACCTGCCCTGCAACGCTTGTGTAATAAGCAGGAAGAAATGTCAAAGCTTCGTATAGAGATTGATACTGAAGCCCTCCCTGATAAAATGAATGAGAAACTCGAAATTTATTTGTACCGTATCCTGCAGGAAAGCCTGAATAATATATATAAACATGCCGATGCCACAGAAGCCAAAGTGAAAATGAAAAGAATACATAATTCGCTGATAATTGATATCTGTGACAATGGTAAAGGCTTTGATCCCAATATCATTGAACAATCAGGATCCTATGGATTAAAAAATATCCGGGACAGGGTGAATTTGCTCCGTGGCAGGATCAATATCAAAAGCGCTCCCGGCAAAGGAACATGTATTCATATCCGTATCAGCATCAGTAAAAAAGATGGCTCAATTTAAATAAAATGGTGTTAGAAATATTTGGTTTCCTCAAATATATAAAAATGAATTTATTATTATTCTTAATCCAAAATCTATGTGGGCTATGTGTCCTACTGTGGTTCAAAAAACGGGGCAGATGCCGGTGTGGAACCACATAGGCACATTAGAACACATAGGATTTCACATAGGGTTTAAGCAATAACAATATATTTAAACAACAATGTTTTTTAATAGAGCTAAAAAGATAAATTATGAAAAATACGATTACCGTTATTATTGTTGATGACCACGATCTTGTAAGGGACGGCATACGCTCCCTGCTTAGCACATCTCCTGAAATCCATGTTTTGGATGAAGCCGGGGATTATTATGAATTGAAACAAAAACTCAACAAAGAAAATCCTGATGTTATCCTGGTAGATATAAATCTACCCGAAATCTCAGGGGTAGAAGTTGTACGGAAGTTACAACCCGATTATCCGGAAATGAAATTCCTGATGCTTTCAATGTTTACCAATGAAGAATTTGTTGTCAATTCTGTGAAAGCCGGGGCAAAGGGATATTTACCAAAAAACACCACCACAGACGAACTAAGGGAAGCAATCATTGCTGTTCATCAAGGGAAAGAATATTTCAGTAAAAGCATTTCTGAAAATGTGTTTCTCGAAATGATGCGAAAAACAAGGGAAGGTATATCTTATTCTGATAAAGGGGAACAACTTACTGCCAGGGAAACAGAAGTAATTGAAAAAGTGGTTGAAGGATTCAGTAACGGAGAGATCGCTGAAATGTTCTGTATCAGTATCCGTACAGTAGAAACGCATAAAGCTAATATCCTGCGTAAGTTAAACCTGAGCAATACTGTAGAATTGGTAAAATATGCCATTCAAAATAACCTGACAAGCTTTGATACGTGATTCACGTACGACAATTTCAGTATTTCCCTGATTGATTTACATTTAAAAATTGTTAATATTTGTCCAAGTGATTGAAAAATATTTCCGGTTCAATAGACCTATTTCATAAAATGACAATTATTTTGGCTATTGACCCCGGTCCATTGCACGAAGGCATATATATTATTCAAATCACCCCTAACCTAAAATCAGAAAAGCCTGTAATGCCAGTTGCAGGCTTTTCATTTGAAATGGATATAAATGCAAATTACCGAATGATTTACTACTAAAGAAAGTTTTGCTTATTTATAAAAAACAGACATAACTTATTACAAAAATACATCGCTGTAATCTCATTGTTAAATCTATTAATTACACAAAACAAAATTACTTATTTCTATTA
>JBNJGX010000224.1:0-4658 GCA_051748025.1 Bacteroidota bacterium | reverse complement strand
TTTCGTTCCATGTCGATAATGGTTCGGACTTGTAAGGCAATCAAGGACAGATAGCATTCCTGAATAATGCCGCGAACTATCGTTCCATCGTGCCGTCGTCCCATCGTCCCATCGTGCAATCGTGCAATCGCCCCATCGCCAACTCGCCCCATCGCGCTATCGTGCCAAAACGGGGAGATTAGCACCGCTGATCTCAGGTGGGGGGAAACCAAGCATAAAACCCTTACAGTCCTCCTGCGTCGGACTGTGGGTTATTCAATTTCATGCCTTATGAAAACAAGTTTTCAACGGGGAGATTAGCTTCGCTGATCTCAGGTGGGGGGAAACCAAGCATAAAACCCTTACAGTCCTCCTGCGTCGGACTGTGGGTTATTCAATTTCACACCTTTTGAAAACAAGTTTTCAACGGGGAGATTAGCTTCGCTGATCTCAGATGGGGGGAAACCAAGCATAAAACCCTTACAGTCCTCCTGCGTCGGACTGTGGTTTTTTCAATTTCATGCCTTATGAAAACAAGTTTTCAACGGCATGAAATTGAAAAACCCCTTTCAGCAATTGCTGAAAGGGGTTTTATGCTTGTCGGGGTGGGGAGATTCGAACTCCCGACCTCCTGGTCCCAAACCAGGCGCGCTAACCGGACTGCGCTACACCCCGGGTGCTTTATCTGAAAAGCGAATGCAAATGTAAAACTAATTTTATTTACTACCAATAAATTTGTTTAGAAAAATTTGCTTTATTTTTTCATTAAAAGGTTTAGATTTGTGGTTTCAATTTGCTGTAATGAATTTAAAGATTATTGGATATACTTTGGGGATTCTCCTGGTTATTGAAAGCGTAGCCATGTTATTGGGTTTGCCCTTTTCAATATATCACGGGGATTCGGATATTACAGCATTATTGATTTCTTCCGGAATTTCAGCTTTTTCCGGCCTGACATTGTTGTTACTTACGCGAAAAGCGAACCGTGATGTGGGAAAACGTGAAGTGTATGTAATTGTTAGCATGGGTTGGTTGGTAATGTCACTTTTTGGCACGCTGCCTTTTGTTATAAGTGGTGCCATACCGAATTTTACCAATGCTTTTTTTGAAACGATCTCAGGGTTTACCACCACAGGGGCTTCAATATTAAATGACATTGAATCTTTACCGCATGGGATATTGTTTTGGCGTAGTTTTACCCAATGGCTCGGCGGCATGGGAATAATAGTTTTGTCTATTGCTATATTGCCATTGGTGCGGATAGGCAGCATACTGATGTTTTCGGCCGAAGCCCCCGGTCCAACCCCTGATAAATTGAGCCCAAGGATCAAAGAGACTGCCAAAAGGCTGTGGTTGGTATATTTGTTTTTTACGCTGGCAGAAGCTGTTTTACTCAAATTTGGCGGCATGGGTGTTTTTGATGCCATTAATCATGCTTTTACCACCATGGCCACGGGTGGTTATTCTACCAAACAAGCCAGTATTGCACACTTTGATTCTGCTTATATACATTATGTGATAACGGTATTTATGCTCTTAGCAGGCACAAACTTTGCTTTGTTGTATTATGCACTTCTTGGAAAGCCGGGGCGTTTGTTTAAACATGAAGAGTACAGGTTTTACCTGAAAATAATTGCCGGGGCTACCATAATAATTGGCATTGTGTTATTCTGGCAACATGGCCTTGGTGTTGAACAATCTTTCCGTGAGGCCATATTCCAGGTAGTGAGTATCACTACCACAACCGGTTATATTACTGCTGATTATTTACAGTGGTCTCCGACAGGACTATGGGTGATTATTCTTATGTTAATGTTTATTGGCGGTATGGCCGGTTCAACAGGTGGTGGTATAAAAGTTATCCGCATTCAAATGCTTTTCAGAAATACTTATCTTGAATTTAAACGCTTGTTACACCCCAATGCAGTTATCCCGGTGCGTTTTAATCATCAGGCAGTGCCATCCAAAATCATAAATAACATTCTGGCTTTTGTCATATTATACATCATGATCTTTATGGTTTCTGTGGTTGTGATGTCGTTGCTTGGCCTTGATTTTGAAACGGCCATTGGTTCTGTTGCTGCTACCATAGGCAATATCGGACCAGGTATCGGCAATGTAGGCCCTGTTGAAAATTATGCACTCATTCATCCGGTTGGAAAATGGTTTCTTGGGTTTCTGATGTTGATTGGCAGGCTTGAATTGTTTACAGTTATCATCCTTTTTAATCCGGATCTGTGGAGAAAATAGGAGGGGAGTATGTAATCAGAAGTCGGAAGCCGTAGCCACCATGTTAATTAATAGATGTTTTAAAATCCACTTTTTTTCTATGTACTCCGGACTTCCGACTGATTTAAATATCCCGTTTAATGGATACAAACCATTTAGCAGCATTAAAACTGCATTATACACTTTTTACAGCGTTTTTACAAATGTATAACCGAGTTCATTTACTTTTTTTGCGATGGAATTGATGTTTGGATTATGACCAATGATGGTTGCTGTCCCGGAATTCAGGTCAACCTGTACGCTGTCAATGCCTTTTAAACCTGACAGGTGTTTTTCTACGGTCATTTTACAATGATTGCATGTCATGCCATCGATTTTAATTTGTATGGTTTTCATATTAAGGACTTTTTTATTATTTGAAATAAGCCGCGATTTTTCTTTAAAATACCTGCGGTAAAGGGCGTTTAATAACAATATGGTAAATATAGCGGCTGAGATATACTTGGCCCACAGTGGGATCAAATGGCCGCCGTGTTGAGCTTGTTCGAGGGCCTGCATAAACCATTCCCGCGGAAGAAACTGGTTTATCAGCCATCCAAAGAGCAATGCAGACCCAATGATTGAGCCCATATAAGCAAACAATGTTTTTCTGCCAAAAACCTTCCCCAAAACTGTCATACTGGCAATATTGGTTGCCGGTCCTGCCATTAAAAACACAAGTGCGGCGCCCGGGGAAATCCCCTTTAGCATCAATACAGCCACAACCGGAATTGAGCCGGTTGCACAAACATACATCGGGATCGCAGCCACAAGCAGAATCAACATCCCCACAAAATCATTACTGATGTGTTGTTCAAAAAAACCATCAGGTATGATAACTGAGATCAATGCTGCCAGGAGAAGTCCAATTACCAGCCATTTTGCAATATCAGCCATAAATTCAACGAAACCGTACCACAACATGCTTTTAAATTTATTTTGTCCCTGCCAGCTTTTTACAGATTGCTTAGTCGTAATTGCCTCGTCAAACTGTTTTTTATCTGTTTTTCCCGATAACCATCCGCCAAAAATTCCGGATACCAATGCCACCAGCGGACGAATAATAGCAAACGGCAGCCCAATCAGTGAGTATGTAGCCAGGATTGAGTCAACACCGGTTTGAGGTGTGGATATCAGAAAAGATATGCTTGAGCTTTTTGATGCCCCGTTTTTATAAAAAGAAACCCCTGTAGGGATGACACCACATGAGCATAATGGCAACGGGATTCCCAAAACAGATGCATTGATGACATGTTTCAGTTTGGTGCCTCCAAAATAGCGGTTCATTTTGGAAGCCTGGAAATAGACATGCAAAATGCCTGCAAATAAAAATCCAAGTAACAGATACGGCGCCATCTCGGATGTTAAGCTAACCAGTTCTTTCAGGTACAATCCCAAATAATCCATTATCATAGATCAAACTTTTAATTTTAAACATAATAATGAAGAGAAAGTTTTTTGATTGGGCAAAAATTATTTATGATATATATCATCCCTCTTTCCGGTATGAAAGCAGCCAGAATCCGATAAAACAAAGTCCGCCGTTCATGAGCAATAACTCATATGCAAAGGCATATCCCCATAAATATTGGGTTAACTGATTTATAAAATAACTGATTATGGGTGCCAGTACCGCTATAACAGCCACATATTTCATTTTGGGTTGCCGTTTGGTTAGCAGCCCGAAGGCAAACATGCCTAATAGCGGGCCGTATGTATAACTTGCCACGGTAAAGATAGAATCCACCACTGATCTGTCTTTTACCATGCCAAAAATAAGTATGACGATCATAAGCACTAGGGACATGCCCGCGTGCACACGTTGTCTGATGGTTTTAAGCTTTTGCTCCGGAAATTTGTCTGCCTGCAGGATATCCACTGTAAATGATGTTGTTAAAGCTGTCAGGGCAGAATCAGCCGAGGAATAAGCTGAAGCTGTAAGCCCGAGAATAAACATAACCATGACAACATTCCCGAGGTATGATTTTGCAAGCAGGGGATAAAGCATATCGCTGTCAGCCGGCAGGGAAATGCCCTGACTTTGTGAATAAACCACCAGGAGTACACCAAGACTGAGAAAAAGCAAATTAAAAGGGATGAAGGCAAAGCCATAACTGACCATGTTGGTTTTTGCATCTTTCAGGTTCCTGCACGAAAGGTTTTTCTGCATCATATCCTGGTCAAGGCCTGTCATGACAATGGTTATCAACATGCCTGACAAAAACTGTTTGACAAAATGCTGCCTGCTTTGCCAATCGTCGAAAACAAACATGCGGGAATAGTCGCTTTCCCTGATGGTCTCAATCAATCCGAATGCGGATAAATCCATTTGCCGGGATATTATGACAATTGTGGCTATAAGGGAAGCAAGCATCAGTGTTGTTTGCATCATATCCGTCCAGATGATGGTA
>JBNJGX010000223.1:0-4707 GCA_051748025.1 Bacteroidota bacterium | reverse complement strand
CCATCTGCTCCCGTAACCGGGGATGATATGCTTTGCGTGCTAACCGTTGATCCGGTAAAATCAACTTCCACGCCATTGAATGCCCATTTTCGCATTTGCTCTGTGTTTTGGGCTGTAAGGTTCTGTATTAGAAAAATAATAATGATGATTCCTGTAAATTTTATTGTTATTGATTTCATAATTTTTAATTTTAACATGTTTAACAAGGACTCCGGTACATGCATACTTTGCTTGTTGTTATTGCATGCGTATGTATTACCGGGGTTCTTTTTATTTGGTAATGGCCTAAGTTGCCAATTGACATGGTTTGCACAAAGCGGCCGATTTTAGCAAACTACTGCTCAAATGGCAGCTAATTAAGGGTATTTTAATCGCATGGTTTTTAAAATCATATCTCTTATTATTATTTGATAATTATTTTTCCTGAATATGCATTGTTTATCCTAAGAATATATATGCCAGATTCAATATCACTTACATCAACTTGTAGGGTGCTTTGATTTGCGTGTTTTTGTAATACTATTCTTCCATACATATCACACAATTTCAGGTCTTTGATTAGCATTTCAGATGATGATTTTATGGATAGAATTCTGTTAACAGGATTGGGATAATAACTTATTCTTGTATCTGTGTAATTTACATCAATATGATCCCATCCTTCATTTAAAGGCAAGTTTAACTCACTGTCTGATTTCATGACGGCATTTTTTTGGTTTCCCGCATATCCAGTGTAGAGATATCCTCCGTCATAAGTTTTGCTTATACCTCCTATACCAAAAGCCCCATATTGATAATCTTCATCCACATAATTTTCACTATTTATCAATTCAATGTTATAATTAAACTCATCAATATAATAATTTCCAATAGTAGGCTCTCCATTTTCTTTTATTGTAAACATACCCATAACAGAAATACTATTATCTTCTTTAAAAATTTTATATAGCCGTATTACGCTGTTATCCCCACGTGTAATTTCTTTTTCTGTTAAAAAATTCCCCTCATCATCAAATTTTACCAAATGCCCGGATGATATACCCGTACCACCAGTGGTACGGTGGATGCCTCCCATAACATACCTGCCAGGGGATATTTCAATTACATCCGCTGTGCTGGCGTTATTGTACCCCCATGTCTTGTGCCATAGCATTTCTCCATCAGGGCTTAGTTTTATGATAATTCCACGAGTAGGGTTTACATCTTCCGTACTTGTTTCTGAAATACGTATCTTACCAACAACCAATATTTCATCATTGGAGGTAATTATTGATTCGAATAAAAATCCTCCTCCATCGTATTCAGGTAAATCCGGCATATCCCAGGTCCAAAGTGTTTCACCATTGTAATCTGTGCATACAACATAGGGTAACGATTTGTGTTCTTCATTAAATGATTCCGAGTATCCCATTGCATATATACGCTGATTTAGTGTGTCAATTTCTACATGATCAAATGCATCGCTATAATTATAGCTTGGTTCCTCAATATCGGGGTAACCAGGGGCGTACCCCCCATAAGCCTTTTGCCATAACACATCACCATTTTGATTAAAACAGACCATGGCAGCAGCCATATCAATGTAGTTTCCCGTGACATCATGGTAAAGATCAAACTCCCCATACAGTAAAAACCGGATAGAATTAATCCTGGCAAGCCCATTAAGATAAAAGGATTCATCCGCATCTAAGTATTTGGCATCCAGTGCATTGCCGACAGAATCCCAGATGACACGGCCTGCAAGTCCGTAAAAGCCTGGTCCATAGTTTCCGGATGAAAGATAAGTGCTGTCACTGATTTGAAATGAGTTTTGGTTACAAAACAAAGTGACGCTGTCATTATAATAGATTGAAAACTCATGGTAAAAGCTTTCGGGTTGGGCGTAGGTGCTTGTTTTTGCAAGCAGCAAAATCAATAAAATGAGGAGGAGTTTTGGGGTTTTCATATAATCTGTTTTTTTACAAGTTAAAATAAATTAAAAGATCAAGTGGCATTCGTCTGTTTCACCATGTTTGCTCTCCTATCTATACGCAATGGAATGCCATATGGTTGCATCTTTTTGCCAAATTCACATACCAAATATAAACATATTTATTAATACAAACAATAAAATATCGTTTTTTTTTTTTCATATTTTGAATAATTGTAACATTTTAATTTGTTATTCAGCCTTAGATAAAAATGGCGCACCTGTTTCAAAAACATAAACAAAGTGGTGATACTTTGTTAATAGTCGGAGCCGGTAATCCGCTGCAGGCAAAAAAAAAACACCCGGCAAATCAATTTACCGGGTGTTTTTTTATTTTTTACTTTCACTATGGTTTCACTATTACCTGATGATTGCTGACGGCACCTTCACTATCCGTAATCCGTATCATGTATAACCCATTCAATGCTTCTACGGAGATTTCAAACGTTTCTGCTTCGGGGTTCCATGAGTCCACAAGCCTTCCATCAACAGCATACATGTCTATTTGTTGTATCGGTTTATCAGATTCAACATAAACCATATAATCTGCAGGATTCGGATAAATCGCCACATTGTTTGCATTTTGACCAACCAGCGCAGTAAGTAATTCAACTTCTATGTTGCCCGTATTTGAACATCCATTGCTTCCGGTCACAGCAACAGAATACATACCAGCACTTAAATTATCTATGGTTACCGTATCATTAGCACCGTTACTCCACGATATTGAATAAGGATCATCGTTTCCTTCGATAATTACAGTGATTTCACCATCATTAGCACCGGCAACACTCTCGTGAGAGACATTAAAATCCAGTCCGGGCTGTTCAAGTACGGTAATATAATCAGTGATTACTTCTGATTCTGTTCCGCTTACAGAACTTTCAACAGTCAGTTCAACCGTAAATACCCCGGGCTCATCATACACATGCTCAGGATTTTGTTCTGTAGAGGTTTCACCATCGCCAAAATCCCAGCTCCAGCTCGTCACATTATCTGGATTTAATGATGTAAACTGCACAGACAAAGGTTCACATCCTTCTGTGATATCAGCTTCAAACTCAGCCGGTGGTGGCGGAGGGCCTTGTTCTACAGTGCCGCAATCTGAAACAGTACATCCATGTGCATCCGTTGCAGTAACACAGAACGTTCCTGCCCACAGGTCTTCAACCGTTGCACCAGCTGAGCCAATTCCATTGTCCCAGACAAAGTCTGAATAAGGCTCCGTACCACCGGATACATCGGCGGTGGCAGTGCCGTCACAAGCACCGGCAGCAGATTCATTGGTAGTGGAGACATTCACAACGAGGGGATCCGGTTCGGTAACGGTATAAACACCATTGTCCGAGCAGCCGGCATCATCTGTGACATACAGATGGTACTCTCCTGCTGTCAGTCCGCTGATGGTTGCTGATGTTCCAATGGTATCACCGCTGGTATTTTCCCAGATATAGCTGTAGGTTCCTTCTCCACCCGATACAATAGCATTAAGGCTGCCCGAGGCATCACCATAACAATCACAGGAACCGCTCCCATCGGAAACCACAAGGTTATCATAAACCGTGATGTAATCAGTAATACTGTGGGTATCTGATCCGTAGCTGTTCGTAGCTGTCAGCTCAACGGTATAAATTCCCGGGCTGCTGTAGGTATGCAGCGGGTTTTCTTCGGTGGATGTACTGCCATCGCCAAAATCCCATGACCATGTATCCGGATCATTCAAACTAAGGTCTGTAAATTGCACTGTAAGGCTGCCGCAACCTTCTGTTACATCAGCTTCGAAATCAGCGACAGGTGCCGGCGGGCCTTCTGCTACTTCACCCTGATCAATGGCTGTACAACCGTTATCATCAACTACCGTGACCTGATAATTACCGGCACACAAATCAGTGATAGTTTGAGTCATTCCCCCTAGAGGCGACCAATCATACATATAGTCTGGCGTTCCACCTGTCACATCAGCGGTAGCAGTTCCATCACAGGCACCTAAAGCCGTTTCGTCAGTGGTTGTAACATCCACAAGAAGCTCATCCGGCTGTGTAACAGTATAAACACCACTATCTGTAAATCCTATACCATCGGTTACAGTCAAATAAAAAGTGCCGGCTTCCAGACCGCTGATGGTTTCTGTATCTCCAAGGTTGCTACCACCTTCATCTTCCCACGTATAGGTATATAGTCCATCTCCGCCGCTTACATTTGCTGTCAGTGTGCCATCTGTATCACCATGACAAGCAACAGAGCTACTACCGTTAGAAACCACCAGTTCATCATAAACAGTAATGTAATCTGTGATGCTAAGGGTATCAGAATCATAGGTGTTGGTTGCAATAAGCTCAACGGTATAAGTTCCTGCACTGTTATAAGTATGCTGCGGGTTCTGCTCATTAGAGGTATTCCCATCACCAAAATCCCAGTTCCAGCTTGTGGGGGAACCTGTTGAAAGGTCTGTAAAGTTAACAGTATCATTTACGGAAATTGTGGTATTGTCAGCAGTAAAATCAGCATTTAATGCTTCGGTCAATTCTGTATGTATTTCCATATCATCAATCCACAGCATAAACTTACCGGCTGAAACATGGTGTATTGCCAGATAAATATCCTCAGTGTCATAATCAGACAGATCGTAAGTATGTTCAGTCCATGTATCCGGAGCTTCCACAGGACCACCGGAAATATCGTTGGTAAAATCTGCCGGATCGTTTGATGCTGTTGATACAAGTACCTCGTATGAGTCA
>JBNJGX010000222.1:0-4720 GCA_051748025.1 Bacteroidota bacterium | reverse complement strand
ATTTAGAGGATTTTGGCATTAAATATCTAATACACTACTATTTTGATTTTTAGGCAAACAACATACTATAATGTTTTATCTGTAGTTTGCTTATTTTTAATTATTTATAAACTGCGAAACTTCAGTTAATAATTTTAAAAATTCCAATTTTTTAAACTGTTTGAACATTTGATATTTGTTATTTGATGTTTGTTATTTTTTAAATCCAATGGTTTTCTTAGATTCACTATTTACTACTGGTACCTGGGGTTCTGTTTGTGAATGTTGTTATGTCCTGTAACCCCATGGCCATCTGATAGCCGGGGAAAACAAACAAAAGTATTGTATAAGCCCCATCAGTACAATGACAACATACGAAACATGTGCATGCCTGAAACGTTTGCCTGCCACGGATAGGTACGCAGTATTGTATGAGCTGGGAGTACCGGTGCTGTATAGCGGGTACATATTGAGCTTAAATTTTTCATTGCTGATTTCAACAGGCGGGAGGTTTGTGCGCTGGATTTGATGCCATAAAAGCGGAAAAGTGTTGTCAGAAACATGTTTATTGGCTTCGAGGCTTGCTTTGAATACAGGCATTATCTCATTTTTGAACACATCAATGCCGGTGCCGGCAGGCGGATGTACTTGATCCTGAACTTCCTGCGGCAGGATTTGATAAAGATCCGATGTAAGTTTGTTGCACGCCTTTTCTGATGTATTGGTGTTGTTGCAATGTGATGTCCATTGCGGGATTACATCCTGCATGAAATACAAACTTAAAAAATAGGCTTTTTCATGGGCGAAATCAGTACCAGGATACAAATACAAGGCCCCGGTAATCAGGCTTTCGTATGCCCATGATGCTGCAAACAGACGGCTGATGGCGGGGGCTTTTGTTTTTTCTTTGTGGTAAGGGAATGTTTGCCAGGGGATCATCGCCCCGCTGAATAATATTTGAGGTATCAAAAGTACCGGCACCAATAAATAAGCCCAGTTTTTTCCGCCTGATAATGCTGATAACAACAAGCCGGTGGCAGTTGCAAAAAAATACAGTATAAAATAAGTGATTGCAAGCGGCAGGAACAAATACACAATGTCCAGTATGAATGTGGAAACAAGGCTGAATATCACTGACTGCAATATCCCGGCAGGTAAAAGCAGGCTGAGTTTGGCAAGGATGACATGTTTGTTGGTTTTTTCAGTAACCATATTACGTTTGTGTTCTGACTGTTTTCTGCTCAGCTCTCCCAGGCTGAATATAAGTCCTGAAAACAAAGCCACCACAACGCTTATGATAAAAAATACAGGAAAATGGGGGTTGCTGACAGGGTCATAACCGGCGGATCCTGAAAAACGGCAAACCGGGGCAAGTATCAATGCCATAAACGGTGCATATAAAAGGAGCATGGCAGCATATTTTTTTCTGTTGCGGAATGCGGAAAACTCAGTCAGGATAGTTTTCCAGGTATTTGGTCGAAGGTTTTTAGTGTTTGGAACCGTTTTTTCTGATGCCGGGGGTGTAATATCAGTTTTGTTAAAATGTTTTGTCCAGAATGTGGGCGGGTGTTTTCGCACATGAGTGGGGCGCCCGAATTCATCAAGGTGTTCATCCCTGATGAGTGATTCAGCCCTGGCAAGTGGAGATGTCCCTGTTTTGTCAGGCAATTTTTCGGAGGTATGACAGATGATATTGTCAATGTGGCGGGGAAATAGTTCAGGGGAACCAAAAAACACTGGATATCCACCTTCGTCCAGGTATAGCATATCATCAAAACAGCTAAGTATCGAAGCATCGGGCTGATGAAGAGAACTGATCACCAGGCAGTTTTCATTGGCAATATTGCGGAGAAGTCGAATGATTTTGTTGGCATCATCAAAAGACAGTCCGCTGCTTGGCTCGTCACAAATCAGGATATCCGGGTTGCTGATAATTGCACAACCAATGCCGAGGCGTTTGCGCTCCCCGCCTGACAGCCTGGAATTTTCCGGTGTTCCCGGCAAGCATCCGGCCTTTTTTGATAATCCAATTTTGAGCAGGGTTTTATCAGCCACCTGCCCGGGATTTTTAATGCCGTATTTTTCGGCTTGCGACAAAAGCTGCAGTCGTACAGGCAAATCAGGGTTAATATTGTCATCCTGGGGGACCATT
Source organism: Bacteroidota bacterium (assembly GCA_051748025.1). Classification (GTDB taxonomy): domain Bacteria; phylum Bacteroidota; class Bacteroidia; order Bacteroidales; family ML635J-15; genus JAQIBY01. Next base: position 2,589 of record JBNJGX010000222.1, on the reverse strand, counting down.
GCCAATACAGGCGCCGGATAAGAAAATTCAATACTACCGTTATCCGGTTTCAATATGCCTGCCATTAGTTTTAGCAATGTGGATTTTCCTGCCCCGCTCGGGCCGGTAATGGCAAATAATCCGGGAGATGAGAGGCTGAAACTCAAGCCGTGAAATAGCGTATGTTTATGCCTGATGGAAAATCCGAGTTGGTTTATACCCATCTTAACCGGTTGTTTTTGTTGTGGTGTGTAGGCACGCAAAATATCAGAATACAGCAGGTTTTTATTGCCAGGCAATTGAATTTGTTGCTGGTATTGTAGGCGGAAATACAGGTTTTTACTGAGTCCGGGCTGGTCCGGAATGGTGTTGTTGTTGATTTTGGCGTAAATCTCGTTTTCAGATAAAAACAACACAGACAATGCATCAGGCAGGTTTATTTTTTGTTTTGATTGGCTGTGTCTTATCTTACCCGATACCACATTGTACATGTTTTGGTAAACCTGGTCATCAATCAGAAACACGTCAGCAATAAGTTTTACAAAGTCCAGGTTTCCGGTTTTGTTGTTAGCGTATTGTGTTACAAATTCCATGGTACGCAGACAAATCAGGCGGCGTTCTTCCCGGGTGAGTTTATTGCTGATTTCTTCTGCTTTTTTCAGGAAACGCACAGACTTTGCACTGAGTCCTTTTTTTCCGGTTTTTCCGGCATAAGTTTCCATGTATTGATGATAGGTTTCAAGTGCTTCGTTCATGCTTTCAGGTGGTAGCATTTCTTCAAGCAGGTTGATGATGAAATGTTCTGCTTGTTGTGATAAGCTGTCATCACCCTGAGCAGAAAGGATAGCAAACAAATGTAATATGGCATCCTGCAATGGCCTTAACATTGATATTAGCCTGTTTTGTTTGTGTAAATATAAGAAAGATTTTTAAAAGGGCGACGGCCTTCAGGCTTGATTTGTTTTAGCTTAGACATACCATTCAATCCTGGTGATATTGTTCAGAAGCAATACAGCGCTGAAGCCTGGTTCAAAGTTTCTCGCTAAGCAAATTCAATAAGTTACCCCCAAGCAAATGCACCTTATCATCGCAGCCCGCCGGCGCCGGATACCCTGCCGCCGGCTATGCCTTATTTTTTGCACTGCAGACAGGGTGACAGGAGAAACCCCTGTTCTGCAGCATTACAAAAACAGGCATAGACGGTGGGAGGTAGCAGGCAGAGGCGGTGACAAACATCCTGATGTCAATCCTGTTCCCCGCTGCCCAAATCATATTGCTTCAAATGGCAAAACACCGCCAGTATAAATACTTATTTTTTAACAAATAAATAATTAACAATCCCGGGCTTCGTTATTAAACTAAGCATTATTTTTGTTGTATCATTTATATGAGAATAACACGTTGCATCATCATTATTCTGGCAGGTCTGTTTATCCTGGGAAAAGCCGGGGGACAAGTCCCGGGTAATGATAGTTGCGGTGGCACGGATAACAAAAAAGCAAAAAAACTGTTTGACAAAGCCATGGAGGTATATTATGATGACCGGGACAAATCCAGGGAACACCTGCTGAATGCTGTGGAAAAAGATGATACATTTGCCAATGCTTATTATGTACTTGCTGACATATCTTTTAACAAATATCAAAATACCAGGATACCAACAAATAAAAAACGTCACAGGGAAAATGCCCTGAAATACATGATAAAAGTGGTGGATTTGTGCCCCGGCTATGATGAATACAGGGTAAATTACCTGATCGGTGAAATTTTTTACCTTGACAAGAACAATGACAAAGCCCTGAAATATCTGAATACTTACCTGGAACACGGAAACGAAGACAGTCCAGAATATTCAGCCGCAGAAAGTATAGTGGAGGAACTGAATGTCATAAAACAATTAAAAGACAACCCTGTTCCATTTGACCCGGAACCGGTTAAAGGTGTTTCAAGCCCTGATGATGAATATTTACCGTTAATATCACCCGATGGTGAACTGATGTTTTTCACGCATCGTTATATGAAAAAAAATATTAACAGCATATACGGTGACAAGATGGTTGAAGAATTCACGGTAGCACACAGGGCTGATTCAACCTACATGTACTATACCAACAGTGAGGCTATGCCGTCACCTTTTAACAAAGGGAACAATCAGGGCGGCATCAGCATAACCATTGATAATTCCTGTTTGTTTGTCACACAATGTGAATTTGCCAGCGCCGATTACCGCAATTGTGATATTTACATGTCACACCGTACCGGAAACGGCTGGTCTGAATTACAAAGCCTCGGCCCTAACATAAACGATAAATGGACATGGGAAAGCCAACCCAGCATTTCCCCCGATGGCAAAACATTATTCTTTGCAAGCATTCGCCCGGAAAACCTGGGGAACGAAAAGGATGATGATCATCAAACCAGCGACATTTATTTTTCCGAACTACAAGATAATGGCACATGGAGCAAAGCACAAAATATAGGAAAGCCAATCAACACAAGCGGAAATGAAAAAGCACCTTTCTTTCATGCTGATAACAAAACATTGTATTTCTCATCCGACAGACATCCCGGCATGGGCGGTTACGATATTTTTTATTCCCAGAATATTGA
>JBNJGX010000221.1:0-4727 GCA_051748025.1 Bacteroidota bacterium | reverse complement strand
TAAATATTGTGGCGTGGAACTAAGTCCTGACATGGAAAAATGCCCGTTGTGTAACAATTTGCCGGGCAAAGAAGAGCCTGTTAAGGACAAACGAAAAACTGACTCTTTCCATTTCATAAAGCACACACGCACATTATGGGAAGCATTTGGTGTCATATCACTGGTAACCATTGCTTTTACAATACTGATAAACCTGATTATCGACAACAGCACCACCTGGTCCCTGTATGTTGCAGGTGGCATTATGACTGCCTGGTTGTATTATACCATTTATCATTTTGCAAGGCATTATGTTCTTATTTGGGCGCCGGCAGGGCTTGCTGTAACGCTGGGAAACCTGTTGCTGATTGATGCCCTTTCAGGAGAAATATCATGGTTTTTGAGTTTATCCCTGCCAATTTCTTCAGCCATTTTTATTTTGTTGGCTTCTTTTATATTGATGGTAAATCACGCCAAATACCAGGGTTTCAATGTGTTGGGGTTTGCACTCATACATGTTGTTGTGTTTTGTATTGCCTGTGATATATTCATCAGCCTGTATCACAACGCCAGGCCGCTTTTAAGCTGGTCATTGTTTGTCACTGTATCAGCCATTCCTGTTGCAATCATCCTGCTGTTTTTACATTATCGCCTCAAACGACGCAACGACCTGAAAAGCTTTTTTCATATTTAAACTCTAAAATTGGGCTTTCCTTTTCTATCTTTGTTCATTATGAAAATTAAAAAGAACATTATTTTCATTAAACCAGGCATGTCGGTTATGTGCCTGTTTATCTTTATTATGTCCTGTCAAAATTATAAACAAAAACCTGGCATCCAGGAAACCATAATACAGTTAAAAAAAACGGATACCACAAAAAATATGAACACCGCAAAACCTGAATTACCAACCGAAGCATTATACCTGGATTCTATCGGCCTTACCAATGTCCGGGATATTGACAGCAGCATACAAGTAAAACTCCGCTACAGCAGCACAGACAATTTTCTTGGCATTGACCTGTATGGAGCCTTAGAACAAGCTTATTTGCAACCTGATGTTGCTGAAAAACTGGCCAAAGCTTCTGCTTACCTTCAGCAAGATCATCCTAACCTGCGTCTGCTTGTCTGGGATGCTGTCAGGCCGGTATCTGTACAAAACCGCATGTGGGAAGTGTGTGATGTTCCTTTAAAACGCCGTCATTGGTATGTTACACCACCGGGAAAACGCTCCCTGCACAATTATGGGGCTGCCGTGGATGTAACATTGATTGACACAACCGGTAATAAACAGGACATGGGCACAGATTTTGACCATTTTGGACCGGCGGCCTACACTGACAGGAATGAAGAATTAACAAAAACCATGTTGGTAAGTCCTGAGGCCATTAACAATCGTCTGATTTTGCATGCTGTTATGGAAAAAGCCGGTTTTACCGGTATAAAATATGAATGGTGGCACTTCAATGCCTGCAGCAGAGATACAGCAGAAACCAAATATGAGCCTGTTATTTCCCTCAATGATTCGACAAAAACAGCAAAACGATGACAATAGCAAATATTGACTGGATAATCATAGCTTTATATTTTGTTGTAAGCATAACCATAGGCATCATCATGGCCAGGAAAGCCGGGCGCAGTACCGGGGATTTTTTCCTTTCAGGTCGCGAGCTACCCTGGTACATAGCCGGCACCAGCATGGTAGCTACCACTTTTGCAGCCGACACACCACTGGCTGTCACCGAACTTGTTTCTCAGAACGGCATTGCAGGTAATTGGTTATGGTGGAACCTGCTTCTCGGCGGCATGCTCACTGTGTTTTTTTATGCAAGGTTATGGCGGCGCGCCGGTATTTTAACTGATTGCGAATTTGTCAACATCAGGTATTCCGGGAAAGCCGCACGTTTTTTACGTGGTTTCAGGGCTGTGTATATCGGTATATTTATGAATGTTATCGTCATTGCCTGGGTAAACCTTGCCATGCTGAAAATATTGCAAGTGATGTTTCCGGATTTTACCATTAACGGCCAATCATCTTTTATGCTTCTGGGCAATGAAATGCCCATGCAGATGATGCTGGTAGCCGGATTATTGGCGTTTGTCTCCCTCTATTCTGCCCTTTCCGGATTATGGGGCGTGTCACTGACTGATACCTTTCAGTTTGTCGTAGCAATGGGGGGTACAATAGCGCTGGCTGTTGTGGCACTCAATGCCCCGGGAGTTGGTGGAATTGAAGGATTACAGGAAAAACTGCCTGAATGGGTATTTGAATTTACACCAAAAGTGGGCGGAGAACCACAAACCTCCTCTGTCGGGGGCGTTTTACAAATGAGCATAGTGGCCTTTGTGGCATACCTCGGCGTGCAGTGGTGGGCAAGCTGGTACCCCGGTTCTGAACCCGGCGGTGGTGGCTACATCGCTCAACGCATGATGTCAGCAAAAAATGAAAAACATTCCCTGCTTGCCACATTATGGTACCAGGTAGCACATTTTGCCTTGAGACCATGGCCATGGATTATCGTTGCATTGGTGGCACTGGTACTGTACCCTGATGCTGATGATAAGGGAGCTACCTTCATTATGGTTATGCGTGATTTTCTGCCTGCAGGATTACTCGGACTGCTGATGGCTGCTTTTTTGGCTGCCTTTATGTCAACGATTTCATCACAAACAGTGTGGGGAACCTCATACATTGTCAATGATCTGTTCAGACCTTTCGTAAAACCCGGCGCTTCTGAAAAATACTATGTAAAAATCAGCCGCCTTACCACTGTGCTCCTTATGCTGCTGAGCTTTCTTGTCACAGGTTTCTTTGATCAAATAAGCGATGCATGGAAGTTTATCCTGGCCTGCTCTGGTGGTATAGGCCTTGTACTCTTGCTACGCTGGTTCTGGTGGCGCATCAATGCCTGGAGCGAAATATCTGCCATGATCGCCCCTTATTTCGTATTACCAGTGCTAATATATGGTTTCAACATGGATGTTTATCAAGCAGATTTCGGCTGGACGCTTATCATCATCGTTGCTTTTTCCAGCCTGGTGTGGATTACCGTTACTTTACTTACAAAACCCACTGACCACAAAACCCTGAAATCCTTCTATAAAAAAGTACATCCCGGAGGTGCCGGGTGGAAAAGAATTGCCGGTGAAATGCCCGAAGTTACAGCAGATACGGGCTATATTTACCTTTTTTCCAGTTGGATTTTTGGTTGTATTATGATACTCAGCTTTTTATTTGCCATTGGTGATCTGATCTTTGGTAACTATATCAAAGCCCTCATAGAAACTGTGATTTGCATTTCTGCAGTATTTGCCATACTCTACAGTATGCGTGCATACGGTTGGAAAAACATAATACGGTAGCCGTAAAAAATTTGAACTTGTCTCCCTTTTTCGTCGGCAGAAAAATATTACATTCCGGAAAATTGTTTTCTAAAACACCATCCGGATTTCTCATAAAACATTAATGTTCAAAAATGTCTGCAGCAGGTAACGAAAATCCAATGGGGTAATAATTACCATATCGCAACATAATTAATATGTACAGGTTGATTTTACTTTTTATAAAATAAACAACGGCAAGGTTGTCAATAAACAAATCCGTATTAAACCTTGTTTGATTTATCACATCATATTTTGGAGAAAACACAAAATAATTATAAAAAGGATACTATGAATTCTTATTATTATTGCAACAGCAGAACTTGTATTTACCCAAAATAATGGCCATTTTATTTATCATAACCGGCATTTTATTATTGGTTTCTTTTATAGCCAATAAGCATAAAACCCTGGAAGGTCTGAAAATAGGTACCAGGCAGTTTCTTAAGCTCCTCCCCACCCTGCTTAGCGTCATTATTCTTGTCAGCATTGCCATGTACTTTATTCCTGAGCAGACCCTTATAAAATATTTTGGTGATCAGGCTGGAACACTTGGGTATGTTGCAGCAGGCATTGTAGGGAGTGTATCGCTTATTCCTGGTTTTATCTCCTACCCCCTTGCCGGGATGCTTGTGGAAAGCGGCGTTGGATATGGCGTTATTGCTTTGTTTATCACCACCTTAAAAATGGTCGGCGTGATGACGATTCCCCTGGAAGCCAAATATTTTGGTTTAAAAGTAACACTGTGGCGAAACGCCCTCAGCTTCACCGGAGCCATTATTATAGGTACAATTATGGCTGTAATTTTTGCGGTGACTTAACCATAAAATATATGAAAAAATTACTCAAAAAATATAAATTTGATTTCACGACTATCCTTCTTTTTGCCGGGCTCGTTGGAATTTCCTACCTGGTTGACTGGACTGTGGGAATAAAATTATTTGAGACAACATTCCGGCAATTTTTGATAGAAATGCTCACCATCCTACCTTGTATGTTTATTCTTATCGGCCTTTTCGATGTTTGGATCCCAAGGGATAAAATTGAAAAACACATAGGAAGCGGCTCCGGTATAAAAGGCATTGCCCTGATGATTTTACTTGCCGTAACACAAGTAGGACCGCTTTATGCTGCTTTTCCTGTCGCTCATTTGTTATGGAAAAAAGGCTGCAGCCTGAGGAATATTTTTGTCTATGTAGGCATGTTCAGTGCTGCAAAAATCCCTATGCTTACATTTGAAATCGGATTTCTCGGCCTGAAATTTTCAATGTTACGCTTAATACTGACCATCCCGGTGTTTATACTCATCGCCTTTATCATGGAAAAAAGACTGCGGAATAAGGGTTATGAAATTACAAAGCCGGAAT
>JBNJGX010000220.1:0-4764 GCA_051748025.1 Bacteroidota bacterium | reverse complement strand
GGGTTTTCGTACCATGATTGTCCGTTATCACTGCGCCAAATCCGGATACTGTCACCTGCTGCCCAAAAATTAGCTTTATCACTGTAATACAAAGCATTGATTGAAGCATCATCAGTTTTAAAGCATTGATTCCATGATTCTCCCTTGTCATTTGAGACATAAATATAGCCGTTTTTATTTCTGTTTCCCCCACAAACCAGCCACAGACTATCATCAGGAAATATTATGTCTCTAACTTCACCTTCAGCTTTTATATTAAACTGTGACACCTGGTATTTTTCCGGCAGCCCTTCTTTGGGGTTATCGCAGGCAATAAGAAAAGTCATCACAATAATGGGTATTGTTATTGTTTTTCTCATATCACAAAATAATAAGTGAAACTGCCATAACTGCCATCCCTGCCAGTAACCCATAAATAGCGAGGTGGTGTTCACCGTATTTTTCGGCAGCCGGCAGCAATTCATCCAGTGAAATAAAAATCATTATGCCTGCCACAGAAGCATATACAATCCCCATTAACAAGGAAGAAAGAAAAGGCATAAGAATCAAAAATGCAATGACAGCACCAAGGGGTTCAGCCAGGCCGGACAAAAATGACCATTTAAATGCTTTTTTGCGGCTTCCGGTGGCATAAAATATCGGAACAGCAACAGCAATACCTTCAGGGATATTATGAATGGCTATTGCAATGGCTATCGGTAGCCCGACTTCCATTCCCTGCAGGGCAGACATAAAAGTGGCGATACCTTCAGGAAAATTATGTATGGCAATAGCAATGGCAGATAAAACGCCAAGCCTTCTTAATTTTTCTGCATTGTCAGGGATTTTTTCCATTGCTCCGGGTTCAGGCAATTCATGCGGATTTTCATGTTCGGGAACCAGTTTATCGATTATCGTTATCAACAACATGCCACCAAAAAAAGCAATTAATGTTATCCACAATCCTTTGTCAGTTTGAAAATGCCGCTCCATCATGTGATTAGCCTCCGGTAATATCTCTACAAATGAAATGTAAATCATAACCCCCGCAGAAAAACCAAGTGCCACCGATAAAAATTTTTGGTTATCATTCTTTGTAAAAACCGCAATAAAGCTTCCTATACCGGTTGATAATCCGGCAAACAGAGTCAATAGTAAAGCGTACAACACATTAATATCCATAATATCGAATTATCAAATTACCATAACACGATTTTTGTTCCTTAAAATTCCTCATCATCATTCCAAAATTACACCATTATACCAACTTATCACTCAACACTCGCAACGGAAATGCATTTGGTCAGTGGCGGTTGACGTTTTTCATTATTATCCACCACAACAGACAATAGAGATTAATAGTAAGCTCGAATTATCTACAGCTCCTGACATGGGTTATATGTGATGTTGCTGTTTTGTTGTTTATTTAAGTTTTTTCTTATTTTTAATATAAATGTCATCTGATACTTTTTTCAAAGCTTTCATAAAGTCTTTTTCATCAAGTGATTTTAACTGTACTTGAACTATGTCTCTTAATTGTTTATATCTCTCAACTTTATCAATCTGGTTACGGATCAAAATAGAATTAAGGTTTTCAAGATTCGAGAGAACAACAAGCTCATTTATGCTTGCAAAATCACGAATATTCAATCCTCTTTCAGCCTTTTCAGGATTTGCTTCACGCCAATCCTTTGCAGTGCATTTGAATAAAGCAACATTTAACAAATCAGCTTCTTCAGCATAAATTAACCATTTATTGTCTTTGTCATAATTCTTTTCGGGAAGGATGCAATCTTTAACTGCATCTGTATGAATATGATAATTTGCTTTTGTCAATATCCGCTTAACATTCCATTCAAGATTATATTGATTGCTCTCAATTTCTTTCAGTCGTTGATATTCCCTAATCAATAAAAGTTTAAACATAGGGCTAATCCATGAACCAAACTCAAAAGCTAAATCTTTGTGAGCATATGTTCCTCCGTATCTGCCTGATTTTGATATCAACCCAATTGCATTGGTGGCTTCAATCCATTTTTTAGGGGTTAAATTGAAACTATTCAATCCTGCTTGTTTTCTAAAGGTGTCGAATTCGACAGGTTTAAAATTTGGGTTATTTAAAGACTCCCATAATCCTAAAAATTCTACTGTGTTGCGATTTCTCATCCAGTTTCTGATATGTTCAGAACCTTCTTCACCACGAACCATATCAGTCAAGTTGATATAGTCTTGCTCATTCTGTTTTACAATTGAAATCAGCTTATTTTCAACCTCTATTTGAGATTTATTTGTCATAAACTCAAAACGTATTTACTTTTTCACAAATATACAATTTTAATCCAACTAACTTATATTGTTTGCACTGTAGCTTATTACAATGAACGGCAACTTACCACTCATCAATCCGCTTCTTTATCCAATTGCCAAAACTCCAGGTTATATGCTTTTTCAGCTTCTCTTTCAATGCCGGGTGGTAACATTGGCCAGAAATCCAGGTCAGTTAGTTCTTCAAGCTCGTTAACGGTAATCGCATAATGGTAAAGATCGTTTTTAAATTTTTCTTTGTTTTTGTAATTTAAAATCACAAAGCCTATTGTTTCAGTGATGGTATCATTATGTACCAAAAAAGCTTTATAATATTTTTCAGGGACAGATATTTTGTTTTCTTTTCCGATTTTGTCAGCGTTTCCTTCTATTAATGGCCCGGAAACTATCATAACCGAATCATATCTACCTGCCCATTGTCTGGCTTTATTTTCGAGTCTTTTCCATATTCCCCTGTTGAATGCCGGTGTTTGTGGTGTAATATTTGTCATATAGCTTGCTTCTTTGCTGGCTGTTTTATTAAATAACATGTCCCTTGCCGGGACCAGGTGTCCGCGGTCGTATCCGCTTCTTGAATAATCATCGTATACCGGAGACCCTGTGGATACAAGGGTATCTACATAATAATAATTTTTACGCTCAACACACTTGACGGCATGTCTTTTTTTGAGCGAATAAGCAGCCCAGTTGGCAAGATTATGTTCTGTATTGTAAGAAACGGCATAATAGGTACGAACAATTAATTCATCATCATCTTTTAATAGCGGCCATTCAAATCTTTCCTGTTGTACGGGTGTACAACCCGAAAATAAATAAACAAATAAGATTAAAATAATAAATTTGAATAACCTCATATTTTATTTTTTGATTATGTAGCAAGATACAGGAAAATGATCAGAATATCCAATTTTGTGGGCTTTAAATTCATACGCTTTAAACATTTTGCTGTATAGGACATGATCAATTCTAACGCGCAGGTATTTCCTTTCATAACTCAGTCCCAATCCTTTCCCTGATGCTTTAAAACCGTCTTTTAGGTTTTTACCTACCTGATGGTAAGCAAAACTTAAAGGGGTATCGTTAAAATCCCCGCACACGATTACCGGAAATGGTGATTTTTCAATATGTTTTGCCACCAAAACAGCTTGCCTTGCCCTTTGTCTGAAAGCATAACTCAGTTTTCGCCGTATGGTGTTATACCCTGAAAGCCTATCTTTATCAATATCCGTTAAAAAATTGGCATCAACATCCTGGTAGTTTTGATCATCAAAATAAATGGATTGCAGGTGGATATTGTATAACCGAACGGTATCTGTGCCCCATAAAAAATCAGTAAAAATGAACATGTTACGTGATTCCGGAAACTGCACTTCCCCTTTTCCAACAATGGGATATTTTAAATAACTTGCCATACCGAATTTCTGTTCCATTTTAGCTTCAATGGCTATTCCCTCATGGAAATTCCGGGCGTTCAGAATATCAACAAGTTCTGACCGTGTTGGAAAGTGGCCCTGTTCCGAAAAAAAATACTCCTGAAAACAGATAATATCAGGTTGTTCTTCTTCAAGAAACCGGAATATGGAATCCTTTATCTTTTTATTGTTTTGCCAGTCATACAAACCAAACAATTGTACGTTATATGACATAAGCTTTATGGCATCGTTTCTTTCATTTTCCGGCAAATTTTTAGCCACCGGCCTCCATATATTTCCCAACAATGCGACCCCCAGTAAAATGACCAGCAAGCTGAGCAACCCGCGCTTATATTTAAAAAACAGCCACCAGATGATAAAACACAGGTTAATGATCAATAAAACCGGGTAGGCCAGTCCAAGGAAAGCAAAAAATACGGTATGTCCGGGGTCAACATAACGGGCTAAATAACAGAGCAGCAATAATATTGCAACCAGCCAGTTTGCGAACCAGATGATATAATTTATGATTTTCATCTTTTACTGCTGCTTTTAAATAATATTTCTTTTTCCCGTTTTGTCAGACTGCCATAACCTGATGTGCTGACTTTATCGAGGATACGGTTAATTTCATCCTGTTCTGCTTTTTTCCTGGCATTGTATTCCATATCTGTTTCAGCCCGCCCTTTCCGGGATGTATTTTTATAAGATACGTGCATTCTGGACTTTCGTTTGAAAAGCGACTCAAGCGAAGTCAGCCATTTTTCAAACCATCTGGTCAGATCATTTCCCTGTTTGTGTTGCGATGCATAAGCGTATCCAAAAAGGGCACCGCCGAGGTGAGCAATGTGACCACCCATATTTTGTCCTGCCGGCAGGCTGATAAGATCAAGTACGATAAAGGCTATGGCCAGCCATTTAATTTTTACCCGCGAAATAAAAGGAATGTAAATCTCATAATTGGGCACAATGAAAGCCACTGCTACCAACACAGCATAAATCTGCTGCCATGGTACTGGGTGCCAGTGCTTCCATTTATGCTGTGTTG
>JBNJGX010000219.1:0-4784 GCA_051748025.1 Bacteroidota bacterium | reverse complement strand
GTATTATTGTCACTGAAATCTTTCATTCACAGAATATTTGATTGGGATGCCCCAGCGAATACCCATTTCCAGGTTATGGGCAAACATTTTAGGCCGTGCCCCTGCAGGCAAATTTTCATAAACAAACAAAGGGCTGATATCCTGTATATACTTGTAATCAATGTACACCGCAAAATTTGACTTTATAAAATATTCTACACCTCCCCCGCCCTGAATAGAAATACATAATTTTGGATGATCTTCAACAACATCAAATTGGTATGAATTTGGTTCAGCAGTTTCTTCAGGTAAACTGTCGGGATCGGCATATTTTTCGGCTGATAGCAAAATATTCAGGCGGATGCCGGCATCCAGATACATATTAAATCGCTCGCCAAAGTTGTAACGCGCTGTGAACGGAAAATTTATATAATCAAATTTAAAATGTGCCCTGGTCTGACCAATTTGTTCATTTATATTGTTATAAAGCGCTATCGAATTATCCACACTGAACCTGCGCTTGTTATATCCCATACCGGCAGTAAAGCCAAATTCCTGCCATTTTGTAAAATATGCATTTACACCAAATCCGGGCCCGAATCCTGGCGAGAAATCACTGCCATAAATGTGGTTTTTTAAATGGGTGTACAGTACATCACCATGAATACTCAGAAACAATGTGCTGTCGGTGCGCCTTACCCACGCTTTTGAACTGAGTGATAATAACACCAGCAATGACAACAACAATATGTTTTTAACGTACTTCACTTTCAATGTTCCCGTCAATAAATTTTGTGTTAATGACATCACCTTTTTTCAACTGCTTTGCTGATTTCACAGGTTTTCCTTTGCTGCTGGTAAGGGTAAATCCTTTTTCCAGCAAGCGGGCAGGATCATCCGATTTTATTTTATCTTCCAAACGTTCAATACGGTGATTTTCTTGCATCATATACCTGGATATTTGTTGCATTAATTGTTGCTGCAGTCTGGTGGTATAATCTTTATGCCCCTGAACGGAAACTTTGCTAACTGATGACAATTTATAATTCTGGTGTTTTAAAGCTCGTTCATTTTTTCTGAAAAAATGGTGAATATTGCTGTGTAATCTGTTTTGCAAAAAATTCAGCCTTTGGCTTTGTTTATTAAGGTGATTTTTCACCAGGGGAACAAAATTTCCTGAGATTTGATTCAGTTGGCGGGATTTGTTGTTTAAATAATGCCTTAAAACATTCAACAGGTTTTCCAGTTCCAGATCCAGGCCTTCTTCAAACCCGCGGTTATGATCAAGGATGCGTTCTGCCACGGCTGTGGGTGTTTTTAAATGCGCATGAGCCATCATATCTGTAACAGTGGCATCACGCTCATGGCCAATCCCGGAAAAAACCGGCAGCGGAAACTGTGCCACATGTGCAGCAATATTATAATTATCAAACCATGAGAGATCGGTTTTTGCCCCACCGCCCCTGATTATAACAACAATGTCAAAATCAGTATCAGACTTGTAAATGCTTTCCAGGGCACCGGTAACGGAGTTTTCTGTATCTTCACCCTGCATAGCCGCTCTGAAAAGCACAATGTTAAATGCATAATTTTGCTGGTTGGATTCGATTTGAGCGATAAAATCTCCGAAACCAGCTGCTGTATCCGATGAAATTACCGCTATGTTGTGGATTACCAGTGGCAGATCCAGCGTTTTATTCATATCTGTGATACCTGCTGCTTCCAGTTTTGCTATTATCTCCTGCCGCCGTTTTTCTACATCACCCATGGTATAAGTGGGATCTATATCAATAACCTGAAGGCTCAGACTATACTGTTCGTGATAATTGACACGTACTTTCAGCATCACTTTCAGACCGGCACGCAAACTTTCTTTACTCTGGCTTTTAAAATAAGTACTCAGCATTTTGTAATGCCTCGACCAGACAATTGCCCGGATTTTAGCCAGTATATTATCACTTTTTTCGTCTTTCTGTACAAGGTTCATATAACAATGTCCCTTGTAATTAACGTTAAGCTCGCTGATCTCAGCTACCACCCAGTAATATGTATCAAGCCCGCTTTCGATGGTAAATTTTATGCGTTTCTGTAAATCGAGCAGGCTCAGGGCTTGTTCTGCCATAAAATCATTGTTTTATAAATTTCCGGCTATAGACATCATTGTCTGTCACCATTTGCAAGACATATAATCCCTTTGGTAACAAAGCAACCTCATGTAAAACATGCGTGTTGTAGGATGTACGCCTTACAGATTTTGTATCTTTCAGCATCAGTTTTCCTGAAATATCGAACACCCTTATTATGATACTTTGTGTATCTATGGAATAAAAATCAACATTGAGCTGATTATTGACAGGATTCGGATAAAGGCTCACAAGTTGTTCATTACCAAATCCGGAAAACTGAATATTATTGAGCATTAAGTTAGCAGCAGCAAAATCAGGGATTCCGTATCCCAGGCTGTCATTGGGATTATCATAAAGGCTGGCAGACTTCCTGATGGCATTAATGATTTGCATGTTTGATTTCTCAGGGTGTGCTTGCCACAAACATGCAGCCAGACCAGAGATAATGGGTGTGGCAAACGATGTGCCATTGCCAGCGTCTATGCTGTCACTGTTATTGATGTAATAAGTTTGCTGTCCCTGCGCTACCACATCGGGTTTTACACGACCATCAGCCGTGTAACCAACAGAGCTGAAATCAGAATAATTTCTTAGGCTGTCCACCGACCCGGCAGTGAGTATGGAATCAGCATCTGCCGGTACGCCAATTTTGGGATCCGGATCATCACCATTATTGCCTGCCGCCACAACCACCAGGATGCCTTTCTGTGCAGCCATGCCAGCAGCCTTAGATATGGGAGCCGTTTCCCCGTCAATATCAAAATTGTCATACTCCCATTCAGGCCGGTCAAAAGTTTTGTATCCCAGGGAAACATTGAAAACATCCGCACCCAGGCTATCAGCAAATTCGGCACCGGCAATCCAGTTATATTCTTCTATACGCTGTTCCGTACCGTCATCCTCAGTTCGGATCAATATAAAATCAGAGTGCGGTGCTGTGCCGACAAGTTGCCCTTCTGATTCTCCGGCAAGAATACTCATAACAGATTTTCCATGGGTATGATATCCGTACACGTTATTGTCAAGACTCACATAATCACGGGTGGCCATAATGCGGTTTTGATCATAAATATTATTGAAAGCTGAAATTGCCGGCATATAAAAAAAACCGGCATCCAAAACAGCAATAAGCATGCCCTCACCGCTATAACCCTGGTTATGTAACATGTGACCGTTCAGCATTTCAACCTGGTTGTACCCATAGCCATAATCATAAAGATCATCGTTTTTCAATGATCCCGCCGCCGTGTCTTTTGCCCTGATAAACTCAATATCACTGACAAATTCAATATTGGTTATGGTATCGATCATAGCAGAATCATTTGTCATCACAGCAGCCCCGTTGAGCCATTTCGAAGTGTATCGCAATTCAAAACCGGTATTTTCGATGCTGTCAACATACAATTTACTAACAGGCAGGTCTGTGCTGTCGATGTTTATCCCCTGCTTGCTGCGGCGGTCAAGTGCCCGCTGGCTTAAAAATTCATCCGGGGCATCAATGCTGTATTCATTGTTGTTTTTATCTGTAAACCCAAGCCAATATACCGGTTTTTCCTGCCCAAAACTACCGATGGCAATAAAAACCAATATGCATAAAGATATATTATATTTCATAATTCATATTTTCAACGGTCTTATGTGACCTCCCTTATCCCTCATACCATATTTTAGTATCCCTGGCTCGCAAGCAGGTTTAATTTTCTAACATATTCTGGTATAAAATCACAAAAAACAAATCACAAAAACCAAATAATTTCAAAATTTCAAACAAATAACTAACACTAAAAACTTTCTCACATTAAAAAGTAAAAACGAATCAAGGATCACGAATTACAGAAAAATTCCAAATGTCAAGCACTAAAATAAAAATAAATTCCAAATTTAAAACAAATAACTTGCATAAAAACCTTTTCAACATTATAAATTGAAGACGGAACTACACTGATTTTTCAATGATTGAAGAAAATATTTTTTTTAATTGAATGGCTTCATCATGCAAATCAATTCCTTCTTTTTCAAATTCCGGAGCATTTGTTTCATAAATCAAACGTAAAAAATATGCGCTCTCTTTTGCCTCCTTTCTGCAAATCTTCACCCTCATAATAAAATCTTTTTTACTTAACGACTCATTTGCTTCAATATAATTTGCACCAACCGAACCGGAGGATTTAACAAGTTGTTTGCTATCTTCAATATTCGCTGTATTTTTTGGAAGTTTTTTTTTGAATAATCTAACTTGCTTTGCAAACTGAAAAGTCCGTTCTTCTAAATTATACACTGGTTTTGAATTTGTCATTTTGTTACCTTGGAATTTATTTGAAATCCGTCTCCATTTCATTACGCCGGACAAGTTTTGTTATTTGTTATTTAGGGTTTATTCGGGTTGGGTCACTATCCGGAAAATAATCATTCACCTGAGTGCCGAAAATTTAGGCAGTGAGGTTTCATAATCTTCATCCTCTCCGTGCTCTATAAACCATTGTTTATAAACATTTCCTGTGGAAACCCGGTCTTCAAGGGGCACACCAGGTTCAACTTCCTGTGAATTAAGTTCTGTTATCTCTTTGTATATCAATCCGCTATCCCTGGCATATCTCTCTTTTCTGATGTCTTTATGTATGAGGGATGAGTCAGCTTCCTGGGTTATGGTCATCACCGAATCAAAAGCCTTCTGGTTTA
>JBNJGX010000218.1:0-4794 GCA_051748025.1 Bacteroidota bacterium | reverse complement strand
ATCCGTTTCACGGGTTGTCAGTGTGTTGTTTTGATTGCCTTGCTTTTTGTGTTGCAAGTTTGATATCAAAGGCAAACCTATGACAAGGATTAAGCCGAATAATCCCGGCCATCCGAAAAGAAAACAAAGCACAGCCGTTATGATTGCTGCAATGATCATTGCCGGGATAAGCCATGGGTGGCGGGATGCTGAACGCACAGGTGTTTTCAACCATTGCCCGAGGTAATCAATGCCCTTTTTGAGTGTGTTGGAATCAGGTGTTTCGTTTTTATCACTGATTTCTTGTTCAATCCGTTCCATTTCTTTGCGGATGATACGCTCCTTCGCAAACACATTGTGAGCCCCAGTCAAAAATTTATCGAGGTCTGCGATGTCATTCAGTGTTATGCCATCCCATTCGTCCGGGTCAAGTTCGGTGTTTATTTTTTTGATGCATTCCTTTTCTTCTGAAATGATGCCTTCGGTTTCTTTATCAATATCCCGGATTTGCTTTTCATTGTCATCTAAGTTTTTAACGTAATCTTCAAGTGTTGTTAAGGTTTTTTCGGAAACGCCTGATTTAGGGATATGCAGATTATCAAGTGAATCCTGAAGGGCATTGATTTCTTTTTCTGTTTGTTCTAGGGAGTTTTGTGTGTCACGGATGTTTTCTTCCAGTTCTTTTGCTTCTTTAATTTCTTTGCCCGTGACGTCTTTGAGTGTTTCGGGAAATTGTTCCAGGTGTTGATTTTTGCTTTCGGTTTCCTGTTTTGCTTTGAGATAACCGGCCAGGGCTTGATACCATGATGTTAATTTTTCGGCCTGCATAGTCTTGTTACGTTCGGCATGCAGGTTGTCCAG
This sequence comes from Bacteroidota bacterium, assembly GCA_051748025.1. GTDB lineage: Bacteria > Bacteroidota > Bacteroidia > Bacteroidales > ML635J-15 > JAQIBY01. The sequence goes on along the minus strand of JBNJGX010000218.1, from coordinate 3,954 downwards.
TTCTTTTTCCTTATGTTTGAGGGAGGTGTGTATTTGTCTGAGATCCTTAAACTCTTTTACTGCATTTTTATATGCCAGGTATTCCTTTGTCCTGATGTTTGAAATCTTATCCTCAAATTTCAGTGTATTTTTGGCTTCATCCAGATCATAACCACCAATGGATTCTTTCATGATCTCGTCGGCAAGGTCATGTTCCTCTTTTTGGATGAGGTCCTGGATGGCAAGCATGTAAAGCCTCCTGTCGTCGGAAGCGGGGATGTTGGGTAATGGCTCGTTTTTGCCGCCTTTTTGTGAAAGCGCACTGCCGTGGTCAATTTTCAGGAACCAGTCAGCATCTGTTTTTACGATAGCTTCGGCATGCAGATGACTGATGTCATTTTTCCAGATGAGTGATTGAATTGTCCGGGCTGTGGTACTTTTTCCTGAAGCGTTTGCCCCGGTAATGATATTGATGTTGCTGTTGAGATCATCCATGGCAGGCAAACCGTTGGTAAAGCCTGGTGCTTTATGGATTTTCAGTGATTTGAATGTCAGTGCTGTTTTTGTCATGATGGTGAATTTTTAGTCTGTAGCAGCAAAGCATCCAGGGTATGATTACAGGTTTCTAACAGGTACTCCCTGGCTTCATTTTCTATATCCGTATTGTCCGGGTCATAGTCATGAAAAAGCGTTGAGTATGTTTTGGAGCTGATCACTTCTTTTTGTTTTTTCTTCCATTTTTCCATCAAATCTTCGATAAATGGAGAGGTTTCGTTGTTCTCCAGTTTTAGTATGGTGTCTGCGAGAATGCCGGCCGGGGATGATTGTTTCGCCAGGTCTTTGAGGTTGGCACCGGCGGGTTTTAGTTTGTTGTGGAGTTTACGTACCGATGCGGTCAGATTTGAATCTTCAATTATTGCTTCATCGGTGATTTCCTCTTGAAAGGAGTCTATCAGGGTATGTTCCCTGAATTTTCCTGTTATTTCAATGTCATAAACCAGGTAACGCAGGTTTGGCGCTGTTTTTTGTATGTTGCCGGCGTTTTTATTGAGTTCGGTCACGATGATGCTTCTGATATCATTAACAGATTCAGGGGTGCCTGTGTCGATGGAAAGCTTTTCGTATCTGACGGGTGAAAAATCCAGCCACTCATGGGTTATGTTGTTTTTGCCTTCGATGGTGAGTAATAAAGGCCCGTGTTTTCCCGGTTCTTTGGAACTTAATGCATGGGGCGAGCCGGGATACAATATTTTACCCTGGGTGTCTGACAGTAAGCCGGGTTTATGAATATGTCCCAGTATCCACATGTCAATGTTTTTATTGAAAAAATCTTGTTCCTGTACGGGTGCGTAATTGCTGGATATTATCCCGTAGTCAGCATGCAGCAGGCCGATGGCAGGGATATCCGGATTGATGTTTTCCAGGTTGAATTTGCTTAACGGATTAAAATGCACATGGGTAGTGTGAAAAGACCATCCGGCAACCTGAATGTCACCGTTTTGCGTATTCAATGTTTTTAGCTCCCATTTGCCATTGGCTCCCAGTAAATGCACATTGTTGAATTTTTTTGTTTTAATGACTTCCGGTAACACATCATGGTCGTGATTGCCTGCTACCATCCAGACCGGTATGTTGTTTTCATTCAGTTTTTCGCAGCCCGCTTCTAAGGCTTTGTTGGCTTCGAAAAATTTATTGTCCTGGTCCACAATATCCCCGCTGAGTAAAATGGCATCAATACCGGTATCAATGGCATAATCAACCATGCGGTTCCAGGTGTGTTTTGTGGCAATTTCCCGGGCATCTTCAGGCACGTCTGTTGAGCGTTTTCCCAAATGTATATCGCCTGTTGCCAGTATTTTTACAGCCATAATGGAATGAATTAGCTAAATATTTCACATGAAATGACCCATAAAAATAAACAAAAAATCACAGAATGTGTATAAAAATGGGATTAGTTGTTAATGTTATTTTTTAACAATTGTCTGAACTTCATTATTGATTTTCAGCAAATATAAACCTGCCGGCAATCCTGTAAAATCAACAGTACATTTATCAGACTCAATAATTTTTTGATAAACCAAAATCCCTGAAGCATTATAAATACCTACCTCTGCTGCTGATCTCTTATTTCTGGATATATGTAACTCATTATCTACAGGGTTTGGAAATATATTTATATAAATAGAATCATTGAAAAAATCCGTTGATATGTTATTAAACCCCTCTATTCCATACTTGTAAATATTATTAAGCCCATCTGAACAATAAATATATTCATTATCCTGTGTTATACCAATAAAATGGTCAATAAAGTTTTCATGAGGAAACCACCCTTCATATTCTCCGTTGTCCGGATTAATTTGCTTTATTTTACTTTCATTCATACCTAAAGTCCAAAAATAATTGTACATAAAAGTTAAACCAGCAGGACTAGCAGTTTGATGTGGAGGAATTGTGTCTATACAAACAGTATCATTAACATCGATACCTATAATTTTGCTGGAATAACCAGCGTATAATGTACAATATAAATTATTATCCACCCAGCTTAAACCTGATATAAAACTGTTATTTCCAATAGGATATGGTAGCCTGATAGACCTTAATAAAGTACCATTCTGATGGCTTAATTCATGTAAAGAATCCTGGGATGATACCCAAAATTCTTGTCCGTCAAAAGTTAATCCATATATATCATATTGTAACGGCGAAGGAAAGCCCGTAATTATTTCACCATTATTTTTATCAATGGCAATTAAAGAATCTGTTTCATTATCAGTCAACCAGATATATTCTCCATCGTAGCATAATCCATTTATATAATTTAAATTATCAAAATTAAACTGATCTAATGTGTCAATTTCTATTTGTGTTTGTGAAAAGCTATTTAGAACAAAATAAAATTGAAAAAATATAGCAATACTGATTTTAATAAATGTTTTAATAAGTTTTTTATTTCTCATAAGCTAAAATTTTAAAATTATTCCCATCATCCCACAAGTCGTTCTCCATATTTTCTGGGTTATCCATAAAAATAAACAAAAAATCACAGAATAAAAAATGGGGAGATGGAGATGTTGAATTTTTTGTCTGGTTATTCAACGATGATTTTTTCTGTTTGAATGAGGAAAAACGCCTGTCAGCTCTGGCAAGGTAGAAGGTATAACTTAAAAAAACATTGCTTCGATAACTGGCCACCTGGCGGGTGTGTAGTCACCTGATGGTGGGGAGTAAATATCGCTTTTGTCACCATTTTTGGTCAAAAATGCCGCCAAAAGCTGGCGGTGGGGGTTGGCACTACCACCGGACTGCGTTTCTTGTCCGGTGTTACCGACATACTGTCCCTAACGGGACAGGCACTCATCCCCCGAGCTGTAGTCGGAGGATGAGGTATTGGCCGGGAACCGCTCTCGCTAGGCTTGCCAGCCAGTACAAGCTTTTGGCATGAGTTTTTGCGTGCTTCGCTGCAAAAATCCATGCCAAAAGCGAACGATCTGGTTACATCCGGTGTTACCGACATACTGTCCACCTCGGCAAGCTCGGCACATCGCCTAACGGGACAGGCATACTCATCCGCCGAGCTTGCCGAATTGGACAGGATGTTTTTTAAGACCACTTGCTGACGGATTTACAGACCGCTGGATGTGGTTTTTATCCGCTTTTGTCACCATTTTTGGTCAAAAATGTCGCCAAAAGCTACCGGTGGGGGTTGGCATTACCACCGGACTGCGTGCCTTGTCCGGTGTTACCGACATACTGTCCACTTCGGCAGGCTCATTTCGGCAGGCTCAATACAGCGCAGTACATCGCCTCCGGGACAGAACGGTAAGCGCATCGCACTGGCTTACTCGTCCCCCGAGCTGGAGTTGGAGGAGGAGAAAGCCGCTCTCGCTAAGCGATTAGCCTGGGCACGAGCGTCGCTAATTCGCTAAGCGAGAGCTAAGGCTGGAGTTGGAGGAGGAGGTGTTGACCTTC
>JBNJGX010000217.1:0-4806 GCA_051748025.1 Bacteroidota bacterium | reverse complement strand
GAAAAAAAATTATTTTACTTCATCCACAGCGGCTTTCAGGGCTTGGTCAAGCAATTCCTGTGGAACGGTATCAATATAATTTTCATCCATCAGGTGATGGGTAAGGCCACGAGCGTGGTCGATATCCCGTTTTGCTATTTCAAGCGCTTTTTCACGGGTAATATCAACACGTGCCACACCGTCTTTAATCGCCTGCATTGCCACATCAGCAGCTTCTTCAGGGAATACAGCATTTTCATCCATTTTTGGGATAATATCGTCCGGATTGATGCCGCGTTTTTCAGCATATTTAGCCAGTGATTCAGCGGCTGCAACAGCCATGTTATCGGTAATACTGCGGGCACGTACCATCAAAGCGCCTTTCAGGATGCCGGGAAATCCGAGCGAATTGTTCACCTGGTTTTCAAAATCACCGCGTCCTGTAGCTGTAATAAATGCCCCTGCTTCTTTGGCAGCATAAGGATAAATTTCCGGCACAGGATTGGCGCAGGTAAATACAATGGACTTATCAGCCATAGCTGATATCCACTCCGGTTTTACCGTATCCGGTCCTGGTTTTGATAAGGCAATCAACACATCAGCGCCTTTCATTGCTTCTCCAATGTCTGTGATTTTATAGGGATTTGTTTTTTCACACAATTCCCATTTCCTGTAGAATGCTTTGTTCTCCCGGATATCATCCCGGTCTTTGTGCAGGGATGATTTTGAATCAAATAAGATCAGGTTTTCAGGTTTACTACCGGCAGCAATGAGCAGGCGTGCGATGGTTGTATTTGAAGCACCGGCACCGAGCAAGGTAATTTTTACATCCTCCATTTTTTTGTCTGCAATTTTCAGCGCATTGATAAGACCGGCAAGGGTCACGGATGCTGTACCCTGCGCATCATCATGCCATACAGGGATGTCACATTCTTCCCTTAAGGTATCGAGTACTTTAAAACAGTTGGGTTGCGAAATATCTTCAAGGTTGATTGCCCCAAAACTGGGTTCAACCATTTTTACAAAATCAATAATTTTATCCGGATCGTGTTCGCCTTTATCGTTATAGCTGTTCACACATAACGCCACAGCATCCACGCCACCGAGGTATTTCATCAAAAATGCTTTTCCTTCCATCACGCCAAGCCCTCCGGGCGGTGTTACATCACCATCACCCAGCACGCGGGTGCTATCACTGACAACAGCGACCATATTACCACGGTTTGATAATTCAAAAGACATGTTGTTGTCATCACGTATGCTTGTTGAAACTTTTGATACCCCGGGAGTGTACCATACATTAAACCAATTAAAACCCGGCACAGGGGCTTTAGGTATGGTTTGAATTTTTCCACTGTAAAATTTGTGACCTGACTTAGCCAGGTTTTTCAAAAATAAAGTTTTGGCTTTTGCAATTTGTTCCTGGGAAAAGTCATCAGGAAAAACCTTGTTTAGGTTACTGAGATCAATTTTAATTTTTTCCATATCTTATGTTATTTATTTGTTTGTTTATTTATTTATTTATGAGTTCAGTCAAAAAAGTCATTGCCTTGCCACTAAGACACGAAGACACAAAGTATCACAAGTATTAAAATATTGTAATACAGTTATTTGTGTATCTTGGTTTCTTCGTGACTTTACCGTCATGCGTCGGGTGGTACAAGTTTGTGTCAATTCTCATTTTTTTACTTTATAGACCGGTTTCATTTATTATTCTTTCGTTCCATCGTGCTATCTCACTATCGTGCTATCGTTTTTCTCCGGCCAGCTTTGTGAAACCGGCTTTAATAAATTCACGGTTAAGGCGTGCAATATGAGCAAGGCTTACGCCTTTGGGGCATTCAGCTTCGCAGGCACCGGTATTGGCACATGAACCAAAACCCAGCTCATCCATTTTCATAAGCATATTCCATGCACGTTGTACACCTTCAACTTTACCTTGGGGCAAGAGGGCGTACTGGGAAACTTTGGCAGCAACAAATAACATGGCAGATGAATTTTTACAGGCAGCTACGCAGGCGCCACAACCAATACAGGCAGCAGCATCAAATGCTTCTTCTGCTTTGTGTTTTTGGATGGGGTAAGTATTGGCATCGGGTGCAGAGCCGACATCCATATTGACAAATCCCCCGGCTTCCATAATCTTTTCAAATGCACTGCGATCAACAACAAGGTCTTTAATAACGGGGAATGAATTTGTTCGCCATGGCTCAACAACAATGGTATCCCCATCTTTAAACGCTTTCATATTAAGCTGACATGTTGTCACTTCCTTTCCCGGGCCATGCGGTCTCCCATTGATCATCATAGCACATGATCCGCATATTCCTTCCCTGCAATCATGTTCAAAAGCCACAGGATCTTTATCCTCAGCTATCAATTTTTCATTCAATGCGTCCAGCATTTCAAGGAAAGTCATATCCTGGGATGCATTGTCAAGCTTATAAGTCTCAAATTCACCTTTATCTTTTGGGCTTTTTTGTCGCCAGATTTTGAGTGTAAGTTTCATTTCATCTGTTTTTAATGTTTTAATTGTAATATTTACATTCTATCTATTTTGAGTCTGTCTATAAAGTACAGCTTATATAAATTATTGTCAGAAGTCAGAAGTCGGGAGTCGGAAGATTTCATGTTAATTAATAATTACTTTAAAATTGCATGCTTTACTTCCGTCTTCCGTCTCCGGTCTTCGGACTGATTAGTCTCCATTTTTCAATTATACATAAATGTTCAACATTATAAACTCTATTTATAACTACGTTTTGTTGGCGTAACATATTCAAATTTCAGGTCTTCTTTGTGCAATACGGGTTCTTTGCCATCACCTTTGTATTCCCAGGCCGCAACGTACAGATATTCATCGTCATTACGCATGGCTTCACCGTCTTCAGTTTGGTGTTCTTCACGGAAGTGTGCACCACAGGATTCTTTTCTGTTTAGTGCATCACGCAACATGAGCCGTGAAATTTCAAATGAAGCAGCTACACGAAGGGCTTTTTCAAGGGGCTGATTCATACTGTCTGTATCACCGGTGATTTTAAGGTCTTTATAAAACGCTTCTTCCAGTTCAGTCACTTCTTTCAATCCTTGTTTCATGCCTTCTTCATTCCTTGCCATACCACCATAATTCCACATGATTTTACCGAGTTTTTTATGAAATTCCAAAACTGTGGTATTGCCTTTGATATTCATCAACCGGTCAATTTTTTCTTTTGCTTCTTTTTCAGTTTTTTCGAATTCAGGGTCATCGGTGGACAATGGTTTTGTTTTAATTTTATCAGCCAGGTAATCACCAATGGTATAAGGCAGGATAAAATAACCATCACCAGAGCCTTGCATCAGTGAGCTTGCGCCAAGGCGGTTGGCTCCATGATCTGAAAAATTGGCTTCACCAATTGCATATAAACCGGGAACAGTGGTCATAAGGTTATAATCTACCCACAGGCCACCCATTGTATAATGTCCCGCAGGGTAAATTTTCATTGGTTGTTTGTATGGGTTTTCACCAGTAATTTTCTGATACAGGTCAAACAGGTTACCATATTTGTCTTTGATTGTTTTTTCTCCTTGTTCTTTGATGGCATCTTGAAAATCAAGATACACGGCATATCCTGTTTCTCCCACGCCATATCCGGCATCGCAACGTTCTTTCGCAGCCCTTGAAGCAATATCCCGTGGCACCAGGTTACCAAAAGCGGGATACCTTCTTTCGAGGTAATAGTCTCTTTCTTCAACAGGGATATCCCCGGGTTTACGTTTATCTCCTTTTTCTTTTGGCACCCATACACGCCCGTCATTACGGAGGGATTCAGACATCAGGGTAAGTTTTGACTGATAGTCATTAAGCTGCGGGATGCAGGACGGGTGTATCTGAATAAAACTGGGATTGGCAAAAAAGGCGCCTTTTTTATAAGCGGCATAAGCTGCAGCGCCACTTGAGTTAACTGCCAGCGTAGATAGAAAATAGATGGTGCCATATCCGCCTGTGGCAAGTACCACAGCATGACCAGCATACCTTTCCATTTCACCTGTAACCAGGTTTCGGCAGACAATGCCCTGTGCCTGTCCATCTTTGACAACAATGTCAATCATTTGACGCCGTTCGTACATTTTGACACTGCCTTTGGCTTCCTGTCGTTTTAAAGCTGAGTAAGAGCCAAGCAATACCTGCTGGCCGGTTTGTCCGGATGCATAGAATGTCCGTGACACCTGGACACCGCCAAAAGAACGTGTTGCCAGGGTTCCGCCGTATTCCCGGGCAAAAGGCACTCCCTGTGCGGTCAATTGGTCAATGATGTTGTTGCTCACTTCTGCTGCCCTGTACACATTGGCTTCCCTGGCTCTGAAATCACCACCTTTGAGCATGTCATGAAAAAGCCTGTAATCAGAATCATTATCATTTCGATAATTTTTGGCAGCATTTATGCCACCCTGTGCAGCCACAGAATGTGCTCTCCGGGGGGAATCCTGGTAACAAAACAGTTTTACATTGTATCCCATTTCGCCCAGGCTGGCAGCAGCAGCAGCACCGGCAACGCCAGTCCCAACCATGATGATTTCCATTTTTTTCTTGTTGGCAGGGCTTACCAGTTTGAGTGAATTTTTATGATTTTTCCACTTTTCTGCAAGTGGACCTTCCGGTATTTTAGAATTCAATACAGTCATTATAATAAAATTTTTGTCGAGTTAGATTATTGATCGAATATAAACAAACAAAGCAATGAAAGCGAAACTACCACCTAAGACAACGCTGATGATAACACCGATGGAATTGAGTATGCTACGCCACTTACGGTTGCTCCATCCGAGCGTCTGGAAAGCAGACCA
>JBNJGX010000216.1:0-4828 GCA_051748025.1 Bacteroidota bacterium | reverse complement strand
AGGTTTATTCACGGGGATTACAACCCCGCTTTGAAAATCCTTTGTATGTTGGTTAAAAAGTTCCATTTTACATAAATAATATTAGTGTACCTCCAACTAAAACACAATACATGGCAAACCAGATCAGTTTTCCTTTTTTAACAATATTCAGCATCCACCGGCAGGCAACATATCCTGACAAAAAAGCAGCCATAAACCCGATAATAAGCGGCAAGGCCTGCATGCCTGATTCTCCGGTCAGTTCTCCTGATAAAATATTCAGTATATTCTCGCCAATGATGGGCAATAAGACCATCAGGAAAGAGAATTTTGCCACATCTTCCCTTTTATTTCCCAAAATAAGGCCTGTGGATATGGTAGCACCGGAACGGCTGATGCCCGGTAAAACCGCAAATGCCTGGGCAACACCAATTATCAGGGCATCCATATAGCTTATTTTCTTTTCTTTGTTCCTGAAATAATGAGCAAATGCCAGCAGAATAGCGGTAATAACTAACATGCTACCAACAAAAACCAGTTTTTCCCCGCTAAAAAATTGTTTTATGTCTTCTTTGAAAAAAATACCGACAATCCCCACCGGGATCATGGATACCAGAATTTTTAAAACAGTTTTCGTTTCTTCATTGTATGTAAACTTAAAGCTGCCGCTTATCAGTTTTTTTATTTCCTGCCACAATACCACAATGGTGCTTAACACAGTGGCGCCATGAACAACAATGGTAAAATACAGATTTTCCTCACCGGAAATACCAAACAGTGCTTTACCAATTTCCAGATGTCCGGAGCTGCTAACAGGTAAAAATTCCGTTAATCCCTGAATAAGTCCAAGGATCAGTGCTTCAAACCATTCCATTTTTTGGGGGTATTATTGCTCGTTATGTTCAGCTTCTGATTTTCCGGGTTTTTTTAAAATGGCATATAATTCAATAATAAAACCCAGCATAATGACTATGGGTGCAATGGTTAATCGCCTGGTATTGAAAATTTCATAATGGAAAACATTGGGATTCTCATTATTGCCTCCGGCCATTAAAGCCATACCGATTATTATAACAGCAAAGCCAATGATCATCGGGATAAAGTTGGATTTATCAAAGGCAAATATGTTTTGTTTCTTTTCTTTTTGTTTTTTTGGTTGTTTAGCCATTAGTAATATAAATTTTCAGGGTTAATTCTTAAATATTTATTGACTGCTAAAAACGTCGAAATATACGAAATTATTATTCCCAAACCTAATACGATGATAAATAGTGGAATAATGATACTTAAATCACTCAGGCTTATAACATCAGCAAATTCTGTGTGCATAATGTTTACCAGCCCTGTCAAAAGCAAACAGGCCAGGATTGCAGCAATGATCCCTTCCATAACACCTGTTAAAACAAAAGGCCGCCGGATGAATGATCTGGATGCGCCAACCAGTTGCATTGTGCGTATGTTAAATCGTTTGGAATAAACCATCAGGCGAATGGTGTTGTTGATAAGAGCAAATGAAATCAGCAGTAAAAGCACGGCAAATCCGAGAAAAACCAGACTGATGTTCTTGATGTTTTTATTAACGGCATAAAGCAAATCTTTTTGGTATGTAACTTCATCAACAAGGTTCTCGTAATCCAGAAAGCGGGATTCGATCATGGCCACAGAATCAGGGTTGGTATAATCTGATTGTAAATATACATCTATGGAACCCCATAATGGGTTATATTCCAGTATGTCAATAAAATCTTCGCCAAGGTCTTCTTTAAGCTGTTCGGCTGCCTCCTCTTTTGAAATGAATTCGGTGTAACGTACAAAACTCAGTTTTTCCAGGTTCTTTTTAAAAGCAATGACTTCCGGATTTCTGGCTTCATCTTTGAGTTTTATGCTAAGGTTTATGCTTTCCCTGACATGTTCTGAGAGTTTTTGGGCATTGAGCATCAAATAACCGACTATCCCCAGTAAAAACAACACGAGGGTCATGCTTAGCACTGTGGTGACAAGCGCTCCCCGTATCCTGCTTTTGAATATTTTACGTTCCCTTTTTTTCTTTGTCATCTTTTTATTGTTTGATGAACCGGAAATTCATATGCCTGTTTTCTGTTAAAATGCTGAGTATATAAACCCCGGATGATATATCGTCAAGTGCTATCTTTTGATTCCCTGATTTTTGATTGAAAACAACTTGCCTGATGACTTGCCCGCTGGTATTGGTGATGGTTATGATTTCGGCCGTTTCTTTCAGGCGGATGTCAATATTGAGATAAGAGACAGCAGGATTGGGATATATGCTTATGTCTTCCCCTGCCTTTAATTGTGATATGGCGTTTTCATTTTCGACGGTAACCTCTATGGTGTCTGTATCTGAGCATCCGTTATCAATACCAACCGTAAGCCACACATCACTTGTCCCTTCACCCAATGCATAGCCGGAATATTCAGAACATGTATCAGCAACACCATTGCTCCAGTTGTAAGTGTCATACATATCGTTAACACAAAGAACAAGGATGGAATCTATATCTATTGTATGATTAGGTCCCAAATCGACATGGGGTTGTTCCAGGATATTCATATAAACCGTATCAGAATAAGTACAACCATAGGCATCACCTTCGGTGGTAACATGGTATTCTCCGCTTTCGGTAACTGTAATTGATGATTCGTCAGAGCCTGTGTTCCATATGTATGAATAAGCCCCCTCTCCGGCATCAAGGGTTTGTGGTCCGCAATAATCGCCATCATCACCGAGATTGACGTAATGATAAGGATGAAATTCGATATAAACGGTATCGTAACCCACACACCCGTTAGAGCCTGTGGCAGCCAAAGTATATTCTCCGGTTTCAGTTACTGTAATGCTGGCAGCATTGCTGTATCCGTTGTTCCAGTCATACGATTCAATGTCACCAAATGCGGACAATGTTACTTCATCGCCATCACATAAATCCTGGTCGTCACCAATATCTATCTCAGGGGCAGGAGAAATTTCCACACTAACCGTATCGGAATTGGCAGCATCACATCCGTTGTAAGCCTGGAAATAAAACTCACCTGAAAGTGTATCACTTACGTTGGGAATAAAAAGGGAAGTATCTGTTTGTCCGGGAATCGGTTCATCGTTATGGTACCATTGATAGAACATGTTTTCACCCTGTGCATCAGCATGCATGATCAGGGTTTCATTTTCACAAAGATCCTGTCCAACCGGGTGCCATGTAATGGCAGGTGTTGTGCCTATATTAACATGTACCTCATCACTTTCAGTAACGCCGCAAATATTATCAGCCACACACATGTAATAGCCTGTTTCGAGCGTTTCAGCCGGATTAAATTCCAAAATTGTATCCGTTTCACTTGTTAGTGCTGACTGATTTTTAAACCACATGTGATTGACGGGTTCAGTTCCGTCAGTGTTGACAACCAGTGCAGCGCTGTCGCCATGGCAGATATCAAGATCTTCAGGTTGCAGGGTAAATTCAGGATAGGTAAAGACCTCTACCTCAAATTCATCAGAAAACACATTTTCGCACTGATTAGAAACGATGGCATAATATGTACCTTGCTGATATTCTGTGATGTTGTTGAAAACAAGCGTTTCATCGTTGCTTACTGTATCGGCAGCATCGCTGTTAACCCAATAAAAATCCATGGGTTCATCCCCCTCTACGAGCATTTCAGTGCTCGCTGTATCTCCTTCACAAACGGAAAATGCATCGGGTTGGGATATGATATTGGGGGGCATGATAATTTCCACTTCGGCTTCATCAGAAACAGTGTCACCACATTCATTCCAGACAATGCAGGTATAAGTGCCACTTTGGCCTTCGTTTATGGCTTCAATCTCCAGATTGGATGCATCAGTGCCGGAGCAGTTGCTGTCATCTACATCTACTCCATTGCGTTGCCACTGGTAATATATGGGTTCCGTACCGTTTACTTTGATGCTTAACTCAACGGTGTCATGTAAGCATACAGTTTGACCTTCCGGTTGTATAGAGATCACAGGTGGGGAGAATGGAACGATCATAGCAGAATCTGAATAAACCGAACCACACATGTTCATAAAAACAGCGTAATAATATGTTGTATCGCCTGGTTCTGCTGTAATTGAAAGGTGAGTGTTATCTGATCCCGGAATAATGTTTTCGTTTTCGTACCAAGACATGCCAATTGGGGGTGTGCCTGTAGCTGTTGAAACCAGAGTTGTATCGGTACCAATGCACAGGTTGTGACTTATAGGGTGAGCTGTTACTTCCGGTAGTGTGTTAACAGTGAGGTTTACCTGTCCTGATGTAACAGTATCACATGAATTAAACACACGACATGATAACATGCCGGAAAACGGACTTTGAACATCATTTAAAACCAGAATCGAATCATTTTCGCCGGAAATGGGAGAACCGTTCTGTAGCCACTGATATTCAAGTTCACTGCCCGTTGCCTCTATGCTGAATTCTGCATCTTCGCCTTCACATACTGTAGCAGGTTGAGGCCCCTGGGTGATTTGAGGCAGGGCAATGACATCAATGTTGATCTCAGTGTCATCCTCTCCACAGGCATTGCTGACAATGTGATGATATGTGCCGGCATCTGACGGGGATATAGAACTGAAATTAATTGACGGGCTGAAATTTGAAATCGGAGAACCGTTGTGATCCCAGTTGTAATACAGTGACTCACCATCACTTGTTACACTTATCCCTGTAGAATCACCTTCACAGAAAGTTCCGTCAGGGGTTTGATCAATGATAACAGGAGTACCGGTGACAACAATTAGCTGAAAATCATTGGTTGTGTCGGAACCTTCACCATTGCTTACCACGCAAAAATAGGTGCCTTCGTTTGATTC
>JBNJGX010000215.1:0-4887 GCA_051748025.1 Bacteroidota bacterium | reverse complement strand
TCCCAGATTTACAAGGATTAAGACCATCAAGATTATTGACGTTCCTTTTGACGTCAATAATCTTGATGGTCTTAATCCTTGTAAATCTGGGAAATGGAATCTGACGAAAACATACAGTGGCATTGTAAAAGATGTCACTGTACTGTCTTAATCCTTGTAAATCTGGGAAATGGAATCTGACCCGTTTAAAAATGGTATCTGAAAATCAGGCAGTTGGAGTGCAGTTTCGTTAAAACTGCAAATCTTGCCTACCAAAAGCACCCCTTTTTTGAGTGGGGCAAAAGTATGGTAAAAATCTGACATGTGCAAATAAAATATTTTTGCTCTCTGAAAATAAAAAAACAGCATGTCAAAGAGCCTTTCTGTAAAAATAGTAAAAAATAGTTCCCTGTCAAAAAAACATTGTGTTCTGGTTGCCCAATATCATGTCCAGGTTTACATCCTGCCCAATGATCTTCATGGATTGTATTAAATCGCCGGATACAGGCACAATCAATATGCTGTCATCATTGTCATACATGGCTTGTACAGCTTTTAAACTTTCATGTATTTCCTTATACGTCTTTCTGTCGCTTTCTGTTAAATAAATTGACCGCTGCACACGAGTGCAACCTTTGTCTAATAGGTACTTAGCTATCTGATTCCGTACTTTATTATTTTCTATATCGTACATAATGAAGTAAATCATATGCAAAGGGTTTTCTTCTGTTCGTTTGTACACTTGCAGTACTTTTTCTATCCTGTCTTCAAGGCTGTCCAGGGGATCATCACGGCGATGCTCATCAATGTACTGATTGTCTTTGATGCCTGCCTTCCGGATGAGTTTTACCTTCCTTATGAAGGTTTTGTCTCTGTTCTCTTTCATACTGTGCCATAAATTTTTTCTGCCAATACCTGATGAGCTACGTCGGTCAGCTCCTTGTCGCTTCCGCGTTTTGGCGTTTTAACAAGCGAGTATCCACGTTTCCCATAAAACAGGTTGATTTCTGCCCACCGGTAACCCAATTCTATTCGCAATTTTTTGCCGTAATTGATATTGGTGACTTCCGATAGCTTTAGCTGATGTGCCTCCAGTAATTCTTTCAATTCATCCAATATATTTTCGGTCTCTTCGGGTGTGTAAATGTTTTTTGGTGGTTTTTCCCGGTAATTGGGATTCAGGGTTTTTTTAATGTCGGTCAGCACATCCTTCTCAATGTATTGTTTAGCTTGCGTATCCGTGTTGTAACCTGTTTGCTGATCTTTTACTTCCTGCTCAAATTTCTTGTTGCTTTTTTCAGTTTGCCTGATTTCGTATGGATTGCTGAAATCCAGAAAATCATCCATACTTATGGCTTTTGCTTCCGGATTATACCAGGCATCAGGATCATAACTAAAAAAACATGCCCTTGTTACATCGGATGTGTTCATATCAACCACGGTTTCAAGTTTATGGTTTTGAGCAAACTGCCTGGCAAACGTTTTATAAAAGCGGCTGTACTTCCCATGATCATAACAGGACGGTTCTAAATTGAAAATGAGCTTTAAGCCATCGTTCCCGGGAGAGGCAAACATCAATGCTATTCGTTTGTCCTGGCTCAGTTCGTTTTTTAGTTGGTTGATGTCAAGCTCGTTCTCTGATATATGGTCAAGATCAATGATGAAATGATGAACAACAGCAAAGTTTTCTGTTTTCCGGAAAGGGGGTTTGAAAATCCCGGTTGTAATGTAAGGCAAATGCCTTTTCTGTCGTCGATATTGATCCTCGTCGATGGTACGCAATTTCCGTAATTGTTCAATAAACTCTTTTAGTTGAGTTTTTGGGGTTTTTATGGCCTTGTGTAGATAGCTTAAATCAACTTTTTGCAAATTGTCCTTAGGACTGGTTATGTTTTTTCCGGCTTGTAACATAGCTAATCAATTTTTAAAAATCGTTGAGCAAGTTGTTGTGCATATAAATCTATGTGTGTCAGGCGTGAACGCTGTATCCCGTTGAGATTGATGACTTCATCCAGGTAATCATTGACAGATTGGATCAAAATCCGTCGTCCCATGCTTTCTAACCAGTATGAGCCATCTTCTTTTACCGAATAGCAGTCTTCGTCAATGACTTGTTGCATAGCCAGGTTCACTACGACATAGTCCACCCAGATTCTGAATTTCTCAATCACATCAAACACCAAGACAGGCCGATTGTAATCTTCCCTGTGCATCACACCGATGTAGGGATCAATGCCATTTTTTATCAAAGCTGTTTCAACTTTTCCGTATAATATGCCGTATCCATAATTTAACATACAATTGAATATATCCTTTGCTGGATTTTGGCTGCGCTTTTCAAATTGATATTTTCCAGGAAGGAAATAATTTATTGTTTTAAAATAAACGCGAGTTGCGTTTCCTTCCCACCCTCGTAAGCCCGGCGAAATTTCATTCACGAAATCTGCTTCCTGCTTATTTATTTTCCCTTTATAATCACTGAGTTTCCTGATATTTTTGGCAACCTGTTCATGCAATTTGGGTTTGTCTGTAGTGTCAAAAGACATCATCAAGGCAATTTGGTTGTCAATTTTATCGGTCAGTACTTCTTGAATCCAGACAACTGCAGCTTTACTAAATGTAAAATCCAGTTGTTTGTGTCGTATGGTTGAGACGGATCCAAACTTCATGCTCCATAGTCTGCCTGCATGATTTCCGCTTTTATCCAGAAAAAATACGTCAATTTCGTTTTCCAGGGCCAAAAGAGCAGCGTCAGAGCTGATTTGAGCCCCCTTTGAGATCAGAATATGCCTGACCTTTGATGGCAACACCCGTTGCTTACCGTCTTTGTGTACAACCACAAAGTTTTGATGGTCTTTTGTCAGGTAGGTTCCGTAAGTGTTCAATACTAAATCCATGTGAATGAGTTTTTATCTGATGCAATAATTATCCAAAATGTGAATATGTTTTCTGGCTCTTGTCAAGGCTGTATATGTCCATCGGTATTGATTTTCCAGTGGCAAATAAAACATGCTGCGCTCAAGTGCTATAAATACATGATCCCACTCTCCGCCCTGAGCTTTGTAGCAGGTACCTGCGTAACCGTATCCCACGCGTAGGGCATTGGCATATGGTTCATTGCGCACGAAATCGTTGAATTCATGGCTTTTCGTGTCAATCCCAAGCTCCTTGGCGCGTCCAAAAATATACCGTCTGAGTTTGTATTCCTCTTCTTCTGTCAGGTTGTTTTTGTCCCGTTGTAGCAAATCTTCGAACAAAATCACTTTTCGTATGCGTTCAGCTCCTGCTTTGGGATCAAAAAACTTGAGCTCAACTTCCCTGAACTTAAACCCGGCTTTGAAAATTGGTTTGGGATTAACCCAGGTTACCTGAGCAGTATCCCCATTCATCAAATCGTACAGGTAATTGTTCTGCGTTATCATCAATATGTCATTTTCCCTGATTGCCCTGGGCTTTTTCCCTTTGTACAATTGCTGCCTGATTTGTAGATTCAGCCAATTGGCTTTTTTGTTGGAAAGCGTGATGAATTTTACATTATCGATTCCGATTTTGCGTGCAAGAACAACAAAGCGTTTTACCATTTGACTCTCGTTGTGATAAACCTGAATATCACTCATACCGCTGGCCCTGATGTTTAGTTTGGGATAAGAGGATTCAGCGATATGGTCGCGCAAGTGCCGTGTGTTTTTAAAAATGCCACTGCTTTTATCAAAACGCATTATTTGCCTTAGCTCAAATTGACTTGCAGACAAGTTGAAATGCTTCTGAAAATAATTGGGATTCAAGGCTGGTGAATACAGATAATTAACTGGTGGTAACTGGGCATTGTCGCCTATGAATATGATTTTTCTGCTACCGATATAATTCATGCTGTCAGCCAGCAATCTGCCGGTTCCAAAATTCAAGCGCACCTGCAGGCTTTTTCTGTCAGATAGTTGGGATGATTCATCAACTACATACACGCTATCTTCTTTGCTTTCATTAAGATTAAGCTCATAATACAGTCTGATTATCCGTTGCTTCTTGTCTTCCTCAGAAAGTTTTAGTCGGTAGATGCTTCGATGTATGGTGTCTGCCTGCAAACCTGTTTTCCCTCCGATAACTTTGGCAGCACGGCCGGTGGTAGCCCAGAAATGCATGCTCCGCTCATTTTCTATGAGTTTGTTTATACCCTTCAACAAGCTGGTTTTTCCGGTACCTGCATATCCTCTCAATATGAATACCTGCTGATCTCCTGACTGAATAAAGTCTAAAATACTTTGTACCGCTTCGCGTTGTTCGGAAGTTAATGCAAAGTCAAAATGATTTTCGTTAAAACTCATAATGAAGTGAATTTATATGGGTAGTATCAAAAATAATCATTCCCCTGGTTTTTACCAACAATACAAACTACTTTCTTGGCAATATGCAGCAAAACATGTACTTTTGATGTGAATATTAAGCATATGCCAAAAAATAAACAAGCCCTATTACGCTACCAGGTAATTGACACCTGCTTATCAAATCGGTTTCATTTGAGCGATGCAATCAGCAGTGCCGGTTACTGGTCTGCCGATGCTCTGGCAGAAAGTGTAAGCAAAGAGCTTGACATACCTGTTGCCAGCCGTACAATCCGGAAAGATATCCAGGATATGAAAAACGGCGTGCTTGGCATTTTTGTTCCCATTGCTAACAGGCGGGGCAAAGGGTATTACTACAGCGAAAAAGGATTTCATTTATTCAACATGCGCTTATCTACAGATGAGGCTTTTCATTTGAGTGAGGCTGTCCATCACATCGACCATCTGATGACTCATCAGTATTTCAGGCAATTGTCAGATTCCTTGAAGAAACTCAACCTGTCTCATATTCCGGAGGAGGACATGGTGATGAATCTCGAACCATATAACAATCCTCCTGCATATAACT
>JBNJGX010000214.1:0-4936 GCA_051748025.1 Bacteroidota bacterium | reverse complement strand
ATGCCTTGCTGGCTGTATGGAATGCAGATGAATTGGCAGCAAGGGATACGGTTGTTGAGATGTTTGATATCCATTCAAGAGAATTGTACGCTGTCAATTATATACTTGTTGGCGCAGACTCTACCTTAGCTTGGATGCAGGAGCTAGAGGCAGGCAACATACCATGTGGTAATGATACAGTAGATAGTCTGATTAACAGATACAGCTTAAATCTTACCAACTATTATAGTCATGCTTGGGAGGATTGGCCAAGGTTTGACGGCGAATCAAATTTAAACATGGGCCCACTTGGCAGGTTGTTTTTGCCGATTTATGGGGTGCAATATGTAGATACATTGGTGAATACAGTTTTAGATGGTGATAGAATTGATTTCTCAATCAACTCTGAATTCGTTGAATTAACGTATTCTTATGGATGGGGTGATTGTTTGAATGGATGCATGTATCGTAGGTATTGGAAATTCAATGTGTATTACGATTGTTCTGTAGAATATATGGGAAGCTATGGTAATGTATTGGAAGACATGAGTGTCTTTGCACAAAACAAAGAAGCTCAGATTGAAATTTACCCAAATCCTGTTAAAAACAGACTAAAATTAAAGCTACATGACTATGCTTTAAGGAATGAATATCAATTAGAAATTTGCTCATTGTCAGGTCAAAAATTATTATCAAAAGACATTTACAAAAGCACATCACTTGATTTATCAGATTATTCTCCAGGTATTTATTTGCTTATCATTAAGCATAACAATAAAATCATTCAAGAAGAAAAAATCATTGTTGAATAAAAAATACTAATATTATGAAAAAAATAATAAATAATGTGGAAAAACTTTTATTAAGTTTATTTCTACTAATGACTACTTTTTCTTATTGTTATAGCGATTCAGGTATTGATAGTCTGAAAGTTATCCCTGAAAACCCGACAATAAATGATACAATTAAGCTGTTAAGTTACACAAAATACCCTGGTGGTGTTGTTATTGATTCATCAAGTGTTGAGTTTTTTGAGGATTCAATAATAGTTAACTCATACTATACAGTAATAGCTCCTTATGATTCTTACACATACAGAGAAGATACTATAGCCATAGGAAATATACCTTCCCCAATTAGTGGAGAAATAATACAAAAAGCCCATATCAGATCATTTGAGAATTATGATTTGTATCCTGATTCTGCATTATACTTCTTTTCAGATACTGATACAATTAATTTTTCAATATCATCATTAAAAAAAACAATATTTTGTGATTTTACATTTATTATTTATCCCAATCCTGTTAAAAACAGACTTAAATTAAAGCTAAATGACTATGCTTTAAGAAATGAATATCAATTAGAAATTTGCTCATTGTCAGGTCAAAAATTATTATCAAAAGACATTTACAAAAGCACATCACTTGATTTATCAGATTACTCTCCAGGTATTTATTTGCTTACCATTAAGCATAACAATAAAATCATTCAAAAAGAAAAAATCATTGTTGAATAAAAATACTAATGTTATGAAAAAAATAATAAATAATGTGGAAAAACTTTTATTAAGTTTATTTCTACTAATGACTACTTTTTCTTATTGTTATAGCGATTCAGGTATTGATAGTCTGAAAGTTATCCCTGAAAACCCGACAATAAATGATACAATTAAGCTGTTAAGTTACACAAAATACCCTGGTGGTGTTGTTATTGATTCATCAAGTGTTGAGTTTTTTGAGGATTCAATAATAGTTAACTCATACTATACAGTAATAGCTCCTTATGATTCTTACACATACAGAGAAGATACTATAGCCATAGGAAATATACCTTCCCCAATTAGTGGAGAAATAATACAAAAAGCCCATATCAGATCATTTGAGAATTATGATTTGTATCCTGATTCTGCATTATACTTCTTTTCAGATACTGATACAATTAATTTTTCAATATCATCATTAAAAAAAACAATATTTTGTGATTTTACATTTATTATTTATCCCAATCCTGTTAAAAACAGACTTAAATTAAAGCTAAATGACTATGCTTTAAGAAATGAATATCAATTAGAAATTTGCTCATTATCGGGTCAAAAATTATTATCAAAAAATATTTACGGAACTACCGTACTTAATTTATCAGATTATTCTCCAGGTATTTATTTGCTTACCATTAAGCATAACAATAAAATCATTCAAGATGAAAAAATCATTGTTGAATAAAAACAAATAAAACCATGATAAGCAACATCATTAAAACAAGCTTATGTGTTCTTATTTCAGGGATTGCTTTACTTATGTGCGTAACAAATGCAGAAGCACAGAACAACTATATAGATTTTGACACAACAGACAATCCAACAACATCACTGCCAAAAGAAACCATCAATAATGAAGGCAGTAATTTTGTTGAAATACAATATCGTTTCCCGGGGGCTTTTGTCACTGAAAAAAGTGTTGATGATAATTTGTATAACTATATTAACATTGAAGGTTTTGGTAAAACAGGACAAGTTGGCAAGCCTGCACTGCCGGCATATCATGATATTTTGGCAATACCGGAAAATGCATCCCCCGAAATTAGCATTATCCATTCAGAATATACAGAGCATACCGGATTTATGATTCATCCGGCCTTGGAACCGGCTATAGATAGCGATACTATCCAACCTGAATTTGAGATGGACAGCAGCTTGTACAATACCAATGAATTTTTTCCTCAAAACATTGTCTCAATAAATTACATACAGAAATTAAGGGGGATTCCATTGGCTTTTGTTCGAATATGTCCGGTACAGTTCAACCCCGTTAGTAATAAAATCAGGGTGTATTCAGAAATAAAATACCGTGTAAATTTTACAGGAACAGAAACATCTTTTGATGATATCGCAACAGAAAACAGTTCAGATTTTATAAAAACATTGAAAAACCTAATTAAAAACCCTGAAAGTGTACCAGACTCAGAGTCAGATAGTGTTTCAAACAGGTCAAATGCAAAAGACTATATCATCATTACGCATTCCGATTATGATAATGCAGCCGCTGAATTAGCCCAGTGGAAACAACAACTGGGTTACAGCGTGGAAATTGTATCTGACAATGACTGGACATCAACAGAAGTAAAAAATGAAATA
The DNA here is from genome assembly GCA_051748025.1 of Bacteroidota bacterium. Classification (GTDB taxonomy): domain Bacteria; phylum Bacteroidota; class Bacteroidia; order Bacteroidales; family ML635J-15; genus JAQIBY01. The sequence continues at coordinate 1,821 of JBNJGX010000214.1, read as the reverse complement.
CACACAAGATACCATAACTGGACACCTCACCCGGATTATTTTGTGATTATCGGTGATCATGAAGATGTACCTGGGGAAATCCCTTTTTGTGCATCACCAGAAGGAGATTGCACAACGGATTTGTACTATGCCTGTATGGATGGACCCGGTGACTGGGTACCCGACATGGCCCATGGACGTATTTCGGTTTCATCATCTACCGAAGCCATAAATGTGGTTCAAAAAATCATTGATTATGAAAAAAATCCGGTAAACAATGTTGATTTCTATTCCAAAGGATTGCATGCAGCTTATTTTCAAGATGGTCAAGAGTCTCCACCAGCAGATGGTTATGCAGAAAGACGATTTGCCCAAACTTCAGAGGACATTCTAAATTATATGGTAACGGAGCAAAATTTTGATACTGAACGTGTATATTATACAGAGAATAATGTCAATCCTCTGTATTGGAATAATGGTAAATATTCTGCTGGAGAAGAGATTCCGGCTTATTTGAAAAAGTCCGGTTTTGCATGGGATGGTGACGCAGATGATATCAAGAATGAAATAAATGCCGGTGCATTATATGTTCTCCACAGGGATCATGGGGAAATTTATAATTGGGGAGAACCATATTTTGATAAAAATGATATTGAATCCCTTTCAAATGTGGATAAATTACCGATAGTTTTTAGCATCAATTGCGAGACTGGTAAATATGGAAAACCTGAATGTTTTGCTGAGAAATTTCTAAGGAAATATCCTGGCGGAGCGATTGGTGTTTTTGCGCATATGGATCTAAGCATGAGCGAATACAATGATGCCTTAGCCATAGGTTTGTTTGATGCAATATGGTCTGACCCGGGGCTCGTGGTGAATTTTACGGGATATGGTGATGATCCGGGGACAATAACCCCGCACAATGATATTTACACAATGGGCGATGTGGCAAACCAGGGCTTGATAAGAATGTTAGAAACATGGGGTGATAATGATAATTTTGCAATGAACACACATGTAATGTTTCATTACTTTGGTGATCCGGCCATGAAAATATGGACAAATGTCCCTGATGATGATCTTACTGCAAGTGCTTCTCCAAACCTTTGTTATCAATATGTGTCAACTGATTTTCAGGTTAACATAGATAATCTTTCAGATGGAGATGAAGCTATTGTAACCCTTTATAAAGAAGATGAAATGCTTGAAATAGTAAACGTGGTAGGTGATAACAACAATCAAGCAACAGCCAATTTTAATGATATTGTTTGTAATAACACAGGAGATTTATATGTCACTGTCAGCTCCCATAATTATGTTCCTTTTGAACAAATAATCCCTGTATTGGATTTTTGCGACAATTTTAATTCACAATCTCTAATTATAAATAATTCTCAATCATGGAATAACGAAAAATATCTAAACAGAAACATAGTAATACAAAACAACAGCATTTTAAACATTTATTCTACGCTATTTTTACAGGAAGATGTTGAAATAACCGTAAAAGATGGCAGTATCTTGTTTATTAGAGGTGGTGGAAAAATTACAAAAGGCTGTAATGATCTTTGGGAAGGTATAACCGATGAAGATGGCGGAAGGATTTATGTTTATGGTGACTGTGACTATTTCAACCATTTAGATGTTAATCAGGGCGGTAAAATGTATTATGGATCAAGTGGCAATATTGCCTTAAACAACAATTCATCTGTACTGGAAATTACAGGAGATTTACACATTAATTCCAACGCCACCTTCACCTTCACCGGCGACGGCTACATCAAATTCTCAAACCCCGGCGGAGATGCCACCAACAACATTTTTTGCGGCAGTGGTGCTTCC
>JBNJGX010000213.1:0-4944 GCA_051748025.1 Bacteroidota bacterium | reverse complement strand
CGGTAGTTTTCCGTCCATATGCTTATAAACATATTCGGCTGTTTTTAGCATATTTTCGGCACGCCTGTAATACCCCAACCCTTGCCATAATTTCATAAACACATCTTTCTCAGATGCAGCAAGGCTTTGAACATCCGGGTATTTATCCACAATTCGCTTGTAATAAGCCAGGCCGGTTTTTACCTGCGTCTGTTGCAGAATGATTTCTGACAACCAAATTTTATATGGATCACAGGTTTTACGCCAGGGAAGGTCCCGGCAGTTTACCCTGTACCAATCAATTAAAACACGTGACAATGAATTCATATTTGACAAAGTTAAATGAAATTATTGTATAGACTTTGCACATTAAAAAAAAATACTATATTTGCATTTCCTTAAAAGTCAATTATTAAACAAACATTTAAAAGAACAATACAATGACAAAAGCAGACATCGTAAACGAAATTTCAAAAAACACAGGAATCGAGAAAGTAGTCGTTCAACGTACAGTTGAAGAGTTTATGAACACGGTAAAAAATGGCATGATAGATGGTGAAAACGTTTATCTCCGTGGATTCGGGAGCTTTATAATTAAGCAACGCGCTGAAAAGACAGCCCGTAACATTAGTAAAAACACCACGATCACCATTCCTGCCCACAAAATACCGGCATTCAAACCTTCCAAGTCCTTTGTCAACGACGTAAAAGAAAACAACTAAGTATTCATTCTCTAAATTGTACACATTATGCCAAGTGGAAAAAAAAGAAAAAGGCACAAGATATCTACTCATAAACGCAAGAAAAGATTGCGGAAAAACAGACATAAGAAAAGCTAAACGTTCATCCCATAATACAACCAAAGCTTTAGTTTTCTAAAGCTTTGGTTGTTTTTCAGGTAAATTTTGTTGTGAGTAAAAAAAAATCCGGAAATAATGACCTTATTGTTGATGTAGCTCCATCCGGGATACGCCTGGCACTGTTGAAAAATAAGCAATTATTTGAACTGCAACAGGAATTCAGCAATCACAGGTTTTCTGTAGGAGATATCTACCTTGGTAAAGTTCGGAAACTTATGCCCGGGCTAAATGCGGCATTTGTGGATGTTGGCTACAGCAGGGATGCTTTTCTTCATTACCTTGATTTGGGTCCGAACTTCAATACGTTGAAAAAATTTCACAAGATACTTCAAAACCCAAAAGCCAAAAACCGGCCTTCGAACCGGATAAAATTTGAACCGGAGATCAACAAAAACGGGAGCATATCTGATGTATTGAATAACGGCGAAAATGTTATTGTTCAAATCGCGAAAGAACCCATTTCGCAAAAAGGACCAAGGCTGGCATCAGAAATAAGCATTGCAGGCCGCAACCTTGTGATGATGCCTTTCTCAAATAAAATATCCGTTTCCCAAAAAATAGACTCAACCGCTGAGAAAAACAGGCTTATACATCTTATTGAAAGTATCAAACCCAAGAATTACGGCGTCATTATCCGTACTGCAGCTCAAAACAAAAAGGTCGCTGAACTGGACAAAGAGCTCAGGTTTCTTATTGATAAATGGGAAAAGGGGATAAAAAAAATAACAAAAGCCAAGCCCCCCAGGATCCTCATTGGGGAGATCAATCGTACCGAAGTAATGATAAGGGATGTACTAAACAAAGACTTTGGTCAAATAATTATCAATGATGAAGCCACTTTCCTTGAAATAAAAAAATACCTTCAGGAAATTGCACCGGATAAAGCCAACATTGTAAAATTATTCAAAGGAAAAACACCAATATTTGAGTATTACGGCATTGAAAAACAAATAAAAACCCTCTTCGGTAAAAATGTGCCCATGAAAGATGGCTCATATTTAATCATTGAACACACTGAAGCCTTGCATGTTATTGATGTCAACAGCGGAAACAAAAAGCACACAAAAGACCAGGAAAACAATGCGCTGGAAGTAAACCTTACTGCCGCTGAAGAAATTGCCAGACAACTCAAATTACGCGATATGGGCGGTATCATTGTCATTGATTTTATTGACATGGCCGAACAGAACCATCGTCAGCAGGTATATGAAAAAATGAAGAACCTGATGAGTGATGAGCGCGCAAAATATAATATATTACCACTTACCAAATTTGGGATCATGCAAATTACCCGGCAACGGGTAAGGCCCGAAATGCATATTCAAACCGAAGAAACATGCCCGACATGCCAGGGAAAAGGGAAAATCCAGGCCAGCATCCTCATTATAGACGAAATTGAAAATAATTTGCAAGCCATCGCTAAACAAAATAAGCACAAATCGGTTACCATAAAAACACATCCTTTTTTAGAGGCTTATATCAACCGTAAAAAAGGATTCAGGTCTTTGAAAAAGAAATGGGAAAAGAAATATAAAATTCAGTTGAAAGTTCGTGCAAGCACGGCATATACTTTGACTGAATTTCATTTTTTTAATAAAAAAGACGAAGAAATTTCTTTGTAAACGATTATTGTTTTTTCAAATAATATTTATGGTATGAATAAAATTTTGTCGCTTAGTTTTATAGTGATGCTGTCCGGTATCATTAGTATGTTCCCGCAAAAAAGTGCTGCTCAGCAGGAAAATCCGGCAACATGGGAAATCACCACAGAAAAGGCTGATAATGATCACATCAACTTGATTATGAATGCCAATATCAAAAATAACTGGCATTTATATACCATCAATATGGATGAAGGTGGTCCCATGCCGCTTGTTTTTGAATTTGATGAATCTGATGAATACAAAACCATCGGCGCCGTTCAGGAATCACCAAAACCGGTTGAATCATATGATGACGTTTTTGATGTGGACGTAAAGTATCAGGAAAAATCTGCCACTTACACACAAAAATTTAAAGTGCTCACCGATGCGGATTTTACCATAAAAGGGATCATTGATGGCCAGGCATGTTTTGAAGATGGACAATGTGTACCGGTAACCAAGGACATCAGCGTTCATGTTGATAATGATACAGAACATAGTACGAATGATACCAAAGACAATGACAAAGAAACCGGGAACGAGAACGATAAAGAACAGGTAAAACCTGAAGAAGAACAGCAACCAACTGATGAACAGGCAGAAAAAGAAAATGCAAAGGAAGATGACGAAACTGTAATCCAGGAGGGAGAAACAAAATCAAATACAGATCAAAAAAAGGAAGCGTCAGACCACAGCGGAATAATCGGTTTTATATTGATTGCCATCGGCGGTGGCCTAGCAGGGGTACTCACCCCTTGTGTATTTCCCATGATACCCATGACAGTCAGCTTTTTTATGCAGGGATCACAAAATAAAATTAACACCATAATGAAAGCGCTGGTATTTGGCATTTCAATCATGCTGCTATATACGCTCGTCGGCGTGATAGTATCGTTAACAAGTGCCGGGGCTGACCTGACAACCACCCTCAGCACTTCATGGGTTGCCAATGGTATATTTTTTCTCCTTTTCCTCATTTTTGCCATGTCATTTTTCGGGTTATTTGAAATAGTACTCCCTTCAAGCCTTGCAAACAAAGCAGATAAACAAGTGGACAAAGGAGGAATGCTGGCATCCTTTTTCATGGCCCTTACACTGGTAATTGTCAGCTTTTCATGTACCGGTCCGATCGTAGGTGCCCTCCTGGTAAAAGGAGCGGCAAGTGGAAGCTGGTTAGAGCCCACCCTTGGCATGGCCGGATTTGGACTTGGATTTGCCTTACCTTTTACAATTCTTGCTGCATCACCCGGATGGCTAAAGAAATTGCCAAAATCAGGTGGCTGGATGAATGCAGTGAAAGTTGTGTTTGCTTTTATCCTGCTGGCATTCTCAATGAAATTCATTTCAAATATTGATCAGGCATATAACCTCAATCTCATCAGCCGCGATTTTTACCTTGCTGTTTGGATTGTGTTGTTTGCGCTCCTTGGATTTTACCTCCTTGGCAAAATAAAATTTCCACACGACAATGAAGTCAAACATATTGGTTTTTTCCGCCTGCTTCTGGCCATTGCATCTTTCAGTTTTGCTGTATATATGGTTCCCGGTCTTTTTGGGGCAAGCCTTTCTCCCATTTCGGCTGTGATACCACCACAATCAGCACAAAATTTTGACTTGGAAAAGGCAGGCCATACGAATACAATGATATCAGAAAACCGGCAGGAAACGAACCTCTGCAGCGAACCTCTGTATGATGATATCCTCCATTATCCCAATGCCATACAAGGTTATTTTGATTATAAACAAGCCCGTGAATGTGCTATGGAACAAAACAAACCGCTATTATTATATTTTACCGGCCATTCCTGCAGCAATTGTAAAAAAATGCAGGCTGAAGTTTGGGATGATCCGAGGGTGATTGATTATTTCAACAATAAGATCATCATCACAAAACTCTATGTTGATGAACGCCATGAGCTTGCAGAAAAATTCTGGTACAAATCCGAAATTGACGGAAAAATGAAAAAAACAATCGGTAAGCGTAATATGGACAGGCAAATTCGTGATTTCGATGTAAACTCTCAGCCTTTTTATGTATTGATAGATCCTGAAACTGAAGAAATGCTTATTGAGGAGACCATGAAATTTGAAACCAACCCGGATGTCTTTATTGATTTTCTTGATAAGGGCATTAATGCCTACAAGGGTTTGAATGAGTGACTATAAGTGGGAGAGTGAGTGTTATTGGTAATCGGTGGATGGTGAGGCGAGTTGGCGAATTGGCGAAGCGTTTAATAATTTGATTTTATTCTCCATTTTTCCTTATTATTAATCATGTTTACCAGCATCGATAAGATATGATCGTATTTATCGGATAACTTATCATATCTTTCTTTTGAAATATATTTACAATCTAAAGATAAATCTAACCATAGAATGGTTTCATCGGCTTCGGTTTCGGAATCGTTTAATTTATAAACAAAAGTATTCGGATAACGTCTTCTTCGCCAGGCCTCAACAAT
>JBNJGX010000212.1:0-4978 GCA_051748025.1 Bacteroidota bacterium | reverse complement strand
TGAGCGTGCCGGATTGCTCAGGGCTGCAGCAGAAGAACTTAGAAGACAAAAATCTGAATTTGCCCGTCTCATTACCCTGGAAATGGGCAAACTCCTGACCGAAGCTGAAGCTGAAGTGGAAAAATCTGCCAGGGTATGTGATTACTATGCAGAGCATGGTGAAAGCTACCTCAGCGAAAAGCATATCCCCACAGAATATGATGTTTCCAAAGTGGTTTATCGCCCATTAGGGCCGGTGCTGGCTATTATGCCATGGAATTTTCCGTTCTGGCAGGTTTTCCGGTTTGCAGCGCCCAATTTAATGGCCGGCAACACTGGTATCCTGAAACATGCAGGCAATGTATCAGGTTGCTCGCTGGCAATAGCTTCAGTGTTTGAAAAAGCCGGATTCCCCGAAGGTTGTTTTGCGTCTGTGCTGTTGCCTGGCAAAGAAACACAGCCTTTGATTGAAGATAAGCGTGTTGCTGCGGTAACCCTAACAGGAAGTACGCAGGCAGGAAAAAAAGTGGCTGAAATGGCCGGATGCAACCTGAAAAAAACCGTGCTGGAACTGGGTGGCAGTGATCCATATCTTATTCTTGATGATGCCAATATTCAACTGGCTGCTGAAAAATGCGCGGCCGGACGCCTTCTCAATGCCGGCCAAAGTTGCATAGGCGCAAAGCGGTTTATTGTCATGCAGGAAGTATATGATGATTTTGTCAATGCATTTAAGGAAAAACTGCAAGCTGCCAAGCTGGGTGATCCAATGGATAAAAACACCACATTGGCTCCCCTGGCAACAAAACTATTCCGTGATGACCTCCACCACCAGGTTAAAAGTTCACTGACAGCAGGAGCGACATGCATTACAGGAGGCTATATACCTGACATGGAAGGGGCTTTTTACCCGGCAACCATCCTTACTGATGTTAAACCCGGTATGCCAGCCTATGAAGAAGAATTGTTCGGCCCGGTGGCCAGCGTTTTTAAAGTCAGCTCAGAAGATGAAGCCGTTCGTATTGCCAATGACACCGTGTTTGGCCTGGGGGCAGCCGTATTTACGCAAAACAGTAAACGTGCGGAACGGATCGCTTCCGGTAAATTAAATGCCGGCACTGTTTTTATCAATGATTTTGTAAAATCTGACCCGCGACTGCCTTTTGGCGGAATAAAAGAAAGTGGCTACGGCAGGGAGCTTGCCATCGAAGGGTTCCGGGAATTTATGAATGTAAAAACGGTGGCCGGGAATTATTGATACCATATGTTTATCTTTTATGAATTTGTAACAAAGGTCCCTGCGTATTCATAACATTATTTGATTTTTTAAAAAAGTACCAAAATAACATTCAATACGTTTTTTAGTTTAAAGATATAATTTAATTTCATAACTTTGCATCTATAACATACATTATGTTCAGGTTTGTTTTTGACATGTTTTGTTACACCACACAAAAAAGATTGGTGGTTTTCTTATTGACAATAAAAAGTAATTGATTATGGGTCTTGTAAGTTTTTTCAAATTACCATCATACTCGGTTTTTGATTATCAACCCCGTTTTTATGATCCTGAAAAAGAGCGCCGGGAAGAACGGCGAAAACAACTCAGGATGGAACGGGGGAAAGATATTGATTTGCCTCCCGGTGCTACAGCAGAAGACAGGATAAGGGGAAAAATAAGATATAAGATCCCACCTGTCAAAAAAGCACGGCGCAGCTCAAATTTACGCTTGTTTGGTATCCTGGCAGCACTTTTGTTGCTTGTTTACATCATAATGGCAATTTGATATGTCTGATAACATTCATTTATTACCCGATGCGGTGGCAAACCAGATTGCTGCCGGTGAAGTGATACAGCGGCCTGCTTCTGTGGTAAAGGAGTTGTTGGAAAATGCTGTGGATGCAGGTGCTGATAAAATTCATATCATCATCAAAGATGCCGGAAAAACCCTGCTCCAGGTGATTGATAACGGCTCAGGCATGAGTGAAACCGATGCCCGCATGGCCTTTGAACGGCATTCCACTTCCAAGATCACCAAAGCTGATGACTTATTTGCCATTCGCACAAAAGGTTTTCGCGGCGAAGCACTTGCTTCTATTGCTGCTGTGGCTTCTGTGGAATTGAAATCCCGCCGGAAAGATGATAAAGTAGGGACCCTCGTCCGGTTATCTGCGTCAAAAATTGAAAAGCAAGAAACCATTGCTTGTCCCGCAGGCAGCAATTTCTCGGTTAAAAATTTGTTTTTCAATGTGCCGGCACGCAGAAAATTTCTGAAAACAGAACAAACAGAATTCCGGCACATCATTAACGAAGTACAACGTGTGGCACTGACACATCCCGAAATTCATTTTGTGCTTACACACAACGGCAATGATGTTTTCAACCTCGGCAAAGGCAACATCAAACAACGCATTGTCAATATTTTTGGCCGTCAGTTTGAAACAAACCTGATTGACCTGAAAGTAAACACTGACCTGGTAAAAATCCGCGGTTATATCGGTAAGCCGGAAAAAGCAAAAAAATCCTCAGGTGAACAGTATTTCTTTGTCAATCGCAGGTATATGCGGCATCCATGGTTTTTCAGGGCTGTAAGCTCGGCTTACGAAAAACTGTTGCCTGAAGGCCGTTATCCCCAGTTTTTTATTTATTTCAGCATTGACCCCGATAAAATTGATGTCAACATACATCCCACAAAAACTGAAATCAAATTCACCGATGAACGTCCGGTTTACCAGATGTTGCATGCAGCGGTAAAAGAAGCCCTCGGGAAATTTAACTTTGTGCCTTCGCTGGATTTTGAAAAAGATGAAACCATGGACATTCATCCCGGAAAAAAGTCCGGTCTTAAACCACCCGGCATATCAATAAATCCTGATTACAACCCATTTGATGAAGAAAAGAAACAGGGTCAGCGTTTCAATCCCCCTGAAGATCATGACAAGAAATCAAATTTAAGGAACTGGGAAAAACTGTATGATGAACCGGACACAGACCGGGAAGAATCAACGGATGATGACAAAACTATGGCGGATGAAGATAAAACGGAAGCCAGTTTTTTCCAGCTTAAGCAACGCTATATCATCACGATGGTAAAATCCGGGCTCATGTTGATTGACCAGATACGGGCTCATGAGCGGGTGGTTTATGAAGACATGATGCAGATACTGAAATCAAGAAAAAGCATCGTTCAGAAAGAATTATACCCCAAAACCATCACCCTGAGCCCTGAAGATGCTGCCCTGGTTATTGAGCTCATGGAAACGCTTTCCAACCTTGGTTTTGAACTCAGTGTTTTTGGTGATAACAGCTTTGTTGTCAATGGAATGCCATCGGAAATCAGCATTTCTGATCCCCAGCTTATGCTGGAAGGCTTGCTTGAAAATTACAAAAGCCATACGGGGGATGTGAAGCTGGCCATGGATGAACGCATGGCTTATGCCGTTGCAAAAACCTCAGCACGGCGCTTCGATCAAACCCTGACACCTGAAGAAATGAAAGCTTTGTTTTACCGGCTTATGTCTTGTCAGGCACATAATTATACACCATCGGGCAAACCCATTATTAAGATTATTTCACTTGAAGAGCTGGAAAAGCGGTTTAAATAGTTACATTTCATAAAAACAAAAAAGCCTTTAAACCTTATTCAATAAAATACCAATTTTACAGGAGTTTTTATTTATTTTGCAAATCCCTGGTTTATAAAATAAAATTATATGATGCAATACAGGTCATCGCCATTTTCAAATTTACCGCCGGTTGTTAAAAACCTGCTGCTGATCAATATCGCCATGTTTTTGCTGCTGGTGCTGGTGCAGATGATTTATAAAGTGGACCTGAATATGTATTTGGGTCTGTATCAACCACAATCTGAGGCGTTTAAGCCATATCAACTGGTTACACACATGTTTATGCACGGCGGCCTGGCACATATTTTTTTCAATATGTTTGCGCTTTTTATGTTCGGAAGGGTACTGGAACAGGTCTGGGGTGGTAAAAGGTTTCTGACATACTACCTGGTGACAGGTTTTGGCGCAGCATTGTTACACATGCTGGTGGGTTATCTTCAGGCACAAAACCTGTTGAGTGAATTACCTCAGGATGCCTTATCTGTGATACAAAAAGAAGGTCTGGAAGTATTGCGTTCAGGAGAATATTATGTCAATCCTGAAATGGAAAGATTAAATGTCGTGATAAATACCCCCACCATCGGCGCATCCGGTGCTGTTTTCGGATTGCTGCTGGCTTTCGGAATGTTATTCCCGGATGCACGCCTTATGTTACTGTTCCCGCCTATACCCATACGGGCCAAATATTTTGTGATTGGCTACGGTGTGCTTGAGTTGTACCTTGGTTTGACTCAGCAGGGAAGTAATGTTGCCCACTTTGCTCATCTCGGGGGGATGTTATTTGGTATTATACTTATTTATCTGTGGAAGAAAGGTCAGTTTAATCAAAACCGGTGGAACTGATGAAATTCTGGGATTGGATAAAATCAAACTTTGAGCGGGGATCCGTTTTAACAAGATTGATTTACATAAATCTTGGTTTATTTATCATTATAAGGATACTAATGGGCATTATTATTCTTGCCGGTGGCAATGCCGATGTTATTCTCAACTGGCTGGCTATGCCCGCAGATTTTGCCAAACTTATTACCCGTCCGTGGACTGCCATTACGTACATGTTTTTACATTATCACTTTTTCCATATTTTGTTTAACCTTATCGCCTTATATTGGTTTGGCCGGATTTTTACACGGTTTCTCACTGCAAACAACCTGCTATCAGTATATGTACTGGGCGGATTATCAGGTGCAGCGGTTTATTTCGCAGCCTATAATATTTTTCCGTTTTTAATGGCTGATAAATCTGCTGCCATGGTACTGGGTGCCAGTGCTTCCATTTATGCTGTGTTGGTAGCAGTGGCTTTCATTGTGCCCAATTATGAGATTTACATTCCTTTTATTTCGCGGGTAAAAATTAAATGGCTGGCCATAGC
>JBNJGX010000211.1:0-5007 GCA_051748025.1 Bacteroidota bacterium | reverse complement strand
GTATAGAAACTGATCAAATTCTATGGAATCAGCATTATTATATCTGTCCAGTAAACTTGTTGTAATTTGACCACTCTCCACCACCCCACTCATCTCCGAGGTATTGTTATCCACATCCGTAGCTGTGGCGATGAAATAGGGGTAAGTGGTTGTTACTTCCACGCTCCAGGTGCTGTCCGGGCCGGTGGTGGTGCTAATTAGGTATTCATTGGCGTTTTGCCCGCCGGTGCTACCGAAGATTTCTACGGTGTCATTGGGTGCTGATGTGCCGGAAAGGATGTTGTTGGAATAATTGTGTATTTCCGGACTTGGCTTGTTGTAGTTGGCATTCTCTGAAAGCGACAATCCTGAGGTATTGTCATATATCAAATTACGGCTTAATTTCACATGATAGGAATTGCCGACAGCAACTCCCTGAACACATTTTGTAACCACATTAGGTTCTCCTGGCAGTGCACCGCCTATATTGCAATTATCAACATCCCATAAGGTAATCCCTGTGCTGTTGCATACTTCTCCTGTTGTTTCATCTCCAATTGTGTTTCCGTAAATACCAAGATTATGGCTACTGGCAATCAGAATATGATATGTGCCCGGATCCTTATAATTATTCATGTTGACAATGTTGTTTCGTATTGTTGAATAATCAGAGTCAAACAATACCATGCCTATGTTCGTGAAATTTTTAATATGCAGGCCCTGTATTACAACAGAATCGGCAGCATTTATGCAAAAACCATCGCTTATTTGTTCCTGTCCGTCAATGATTATTACAGGGTTGTTTAAAGCATATCCTGTCTGCGTGGTGCCATCAATGTGTACTGTATTATAAATTTGCGGTAAATAATTCTGTAACGCAATTTCATGTGGACCTTCCCCCGGAATATCAAACTCAATGACACAATCCCCGGGCGTGTCATTGGTTTTGCGTATGGCCCATTGCAATGTGCCGAGCATATCTGGATCACATAATGAGTCCACATAATTGTATTCATGCAAAAACGGATCGGGGTCGGTTGATTTGGTTACGGTATAAACCGTTTGTGAGAAAACATTACCTACACTAAAAATAACTACTGCAATTATTAAAATAATAATTTTTAAATTTTTCATGATGTTTTGGTTTTTTACTTATTTGACAAAATACAAGGTTTCGGTTTGCTGGTTTTCATTGTCTTCTATGTACAATGAAATGACATTGTACGCTTCTTTTTGTTGTGGTGTCAGCGTTACATGCAATTTAGCGGTGTAGCCGTTTATGGCCTCCTGCTGTCCGTTCAATGAGGTGTAATACACATCATCCTCCTGTACAATATTTCCCTGCAAGGATAACACATCACCGGCATCCTGCGCTGTGCCAAACAACACGTGTATGGTGTTTGCATTCTCCGGATGATTGACCTTGAATAAAATTTCAAGGGTTTCATTGTCTGTTTCGATGGGCTGGCCTGTTACAGAATCAATTTGTATGGCAGGTGTAACCACCATATCCATAATTTCAACCTGTTCGGATTGTTGGGCGTGTACAAAACCGCCCGCCAGCAACATTGCGATTAATAGACTTGAAAGTTTTTTCATAATCTTAGTTTTTTATATTGGTATAGAAATTATATTTAATAGCCAAGTATAAATAATATATTAAAATATTTTCAACAATTTTAGCATCTGGTGTTAATAAGTTTGTTGATAAGTTGGATATTGAGGGTGATATGACGTTTTTCTTTCCCCAAATTTTATCCCTATCTTTCACTCGAAAAATTCCAGCTTATGGAACAACCAAATGTAACAATCTATACTGATGGTGCAGCAAGGGGAAATCCCGGTCCCGGAGGGTATGGAGTGGTTTTGATGAGTGGTAACAGGCGAAAAGAGCTTTCAGCAGGATACCGTAAAACCACCAACAACAGGATGGAACTCATGGCTGTAATTGCTGCCCTTGAAGCTTTGAAAATTGAAGGAAGCAACGTGGATATTTATACGGATAGCAAATACGTGTGCGAAGCGGTTGAGGAGGGATGGGTGTTTAGATGGGAGCGAAAACAGTTTAATAAAAAGAAAAACCGTGACTTGTGGCTTCGGTTTCTCAAGGTTTACAGAAAACACAACGTAAGTATCCACTGGGTAAAAGGACATTCTGATGTGAAAGAAAATGAACGTTGTGATAAACTTGCTACCCAGGCATCAAAAGCAAAGAATCTTCTTGTTGATGAAAATTACGAAAATGAACAAAAAGAAGCCAACAATACCTTGTTCTGAATGCCATTTGATCGTATTTGACAAACTCAATTCTACATTGTTTGACACAGCAAAAAACATCCGCTTTAAGGTATTTGTTGAGGAACAAGGTTTTGATGTGAACGATGAGTTTGATGGTAAGGATGCCGATGCAACACATGGTTTGTTATTTTATCAAGACAACCCTGTTGCTGTTTGCCGTTTACGTACAACGGAACATGGAATCAAGCTGGAACGCATGGCTGTGGTAAAGAAATACAGACAACAAAGCATTGGTAAATGCCTGATGCAAAAGCTGATGACATATCTTGGCAAAAGCAAAGACAATATGTACCTTTATGCTCAGAAAAATGCTGTGAATTTTTATAAAACATTTGGTTTTGTTAAGGTTGGGGCTTTATTTAAAGATGCCGGAGCCGACCATTATAAGATGATTATTCAATGCTAAATACCGGTTGATTTGAAAAAAATAGCATCTATAAAATTGAACACTAAGATTAATGTCAAAATTCCAAGATAAGGTTTTAGGGGTTAGGGTTTAGGTGTTAGGATTTAGGAAAAAGTTTCTCTCCTAACACCTAAACCCTAACACCTAACCCCTAAAACCTTATTTTGAACTTGGGATTTTTTCCAATGGGTTATAAAAACACAATTTGTTAAATTTATCAACCATTTATTAGAAAAAAATAAAATTAAACCATGGGTGGAGTTATAAAAAGACTGGCAGGACAAACGGCAATTTACGGGCTTAGCAGTGTATTGGGTCGTTTATTGAATTACCTGCTTGTTCCCTTATACACAAGGGTTTTTCATCCCGGTGAATATGGTGTCGTTACAGAGTTTTATGCTTATGTCACCTTTCTGATAATTATCCTTACTTATGGCATGGAGACCGGTTTTTTTCGTTTCTCCCAATCCAAAGCAGAATTTGATAAAACTTACTCCACAAGCCTGACATCCCTGTTTTTTACATCGGCCATATTTGTGGTTTTTGTCAATGTTTTTACCCAACCCATAGCAAATCTTGTAGAACATCCGGCCCATCCCGAGTGGATAAGCTGGTTTGGTTTTATACTGGCCTTTGATGCCTTTGCGGCAATACCATTTGCAAAACTACGCCAGCAAAACAAAGCCTGGCGCTTTGCTACCATAAAAATGATTAACATCGGTATTAACATCGGATTTAATCTGTTCTTCCTGCTGTTATGCCCTGCTGTGGCAAAAAGTAATCCGGATGCACTCATACTGCAAATTTACAACCCGGCCATTGGTGTTGGTTATATCTTTATTTCGAATTTGCTTGCCAGCTCCATCACCTTGCTTGTGCTGCTGCCCGATATTTTGGATGTCAAATTCCATTTCGATAAAGCCCTGCTGCGCAAAATGCTGTGGTATTCATTCCCGCTGCTTATCGGGGGATTGGCCGGCATGATAAATGAAACCATTGACAGAGTGCTGTTGAAATATTTATTGCCTTTTGATAAAGATGTGACCATGGCAGAACTTGGCATATACGGTGCCAACTATAAATTATCAATCATTATGGTTTTGTTCATACAGATGTTCCGCTACGCAGCAGAGCCATTTTTCTTTTCAGAAGCAAAATCCAAAAACTCAAAGAAGCTGTTTGCTGATGTCATGCTTTACTTTATCATATTTGGTATGATAATATTTCTTGGCATTATCGGATATATTGATGTTGTCAAACATTTTATTGATGCTGATTATCATGAAGGCCTCAAAGTTGTTCCCATACTCCTTATTGCCAACCTGTTTCTTGGTATTTATTTTAACCTTTCGGTATGGTACAAACTCAACAACCAGACACGCTACGGTGCATTCATGGCCATTGCCGGGGCAATTATTACCCTTGTGCTTAATATTATCCTTATACCAAAAATCAGTTATATGGGATCTGCCATTGCAACCCTGGTATGTTATGTATCTATGGTAGTGATTTCATACTCCCTTGGGAGAAAGTATTATCCCATTCCGTATAACCTGAAGAAAATTGCCATGTATGCTGTGATTACAGCCATAATTTACTTTGTGTTCACCTGGTCTAACCAGCAGATCACATGGATTAAGTTTACTGTTAACACAGCACTGATTATTGGATTTATTATATTTGCGATAAAAAATGAAAATTTCATCCGCAGGATAAAACAAAAAAGATAAACTTTGATTTTATTTTATGCAATGATTGTTGTATTTTGTAACTTTTTAATAAAACAACTATGAAAGTTAATATTGTAAACAAGTCAAATAACCCGTTACCGGAATATAAAACCAGCCATTCGGCAGGCTTGGATCTATGTGCCAACCTGGAAACTCCGGTACACTTACAGCCTCAGGAAAGGGCCCTTATTTCCACAGGCTTATTTATTGAATTGCCCGCCGGTTATGAGGCTCAGATACGGCCACGAAGCGGACTGGCACTAAAATATGGCATCACAGTGCTGAATACCCCGGGAACAATTGATGCCGATTACAGGGGGGAAATTGGTGTTATTCTTGTAAATTTGTCAACCGAATCATATACGATAGAAAACGGAGACCGGATTTGTCAGATGATCATTTCCAAACACGAACAGGCAGATCTGGAAGAAGTGGAATTGTTAAACAAAACAGAACGCGGTGCCGGTGGCTTTGGCCATACCGGAAAAAACTAACAGTATGAAGATTATTGTACCAATGGCAGGTATGGGAAAACGCATGCGGCCCCATACACTTGATGTTCCAAAACCGCTGATACCAGTGGCTGGAAAGCCT
>JBNJGX010000210.1:0-5022 GCA_051748025.1 Bacteroidota bacterium | reverse complement strand
TTTTATGCTCCTCTCTCAGCGGAAAACGCATAAAAGGTTGAATGGCAAAAACATTGCCTAAAATATCATTGTTCAGGTTACCGTATAACACTTCCAAACCATATTCAGGATAATTAAGCACTTTTTCCCAGGCATGTTTACCATTTCCCCTGGTGCCATATTCAAAACCTGTAAACCATGACATATTGGTTTCCGGCATTCCGCTAAAAGCCTTTAATACTTTTCCGGGGCCTGATTTTATGGTGTAAAAATTTATGCTGTTTTTATCTTGAGCAAGGCTGATTACATGAAAGGCCATCATGCAAATTATTACAATAAAAAATGCCTTTTTATGCATTATTTAAACAATTATAATCCCAGTTTTTCGGATATTTCCAACATTTTACGTATCGGTTTTTCAGCTTTTTTTCTGACCGGTTCATCCATTGTCACTTCCGGCAATTCATATTTCATGCAATTGTACAATTTTTCCATTGTATTAAGTTTCATATAATTACAATCAAAACAACCACATGTTGAATCTTTTGGGGGCGCCGGAATAAAGGTTTTATCCGGGCTGGCTTTTTTCATTTGATGTATCATACCCGATTCGGTAGCCACAATATAAGTTGTGGCATTGTCTTTTTGTGAAAATTTCAACAAAGATGATGTGGAACCAATATGGTCTGCTATTATTAATACAGGATTTTCACATTCAGGATGAGCGAGCACTTTTGCTCCGGGATTTTGTTTTTTCAATTTTACAATTTCCTCAACAGAGAATTCTTCATGAACATGACATGCACCATCCCATAAAACCATATTCCTTCCGGTTACCGAATTAATATAATTGCCCAGGTTTTTATCAGGGCCAAAAATTATTTTTTGATCTTCCGGGAAACTGTTGACAATATCTTTAGCATTTGTACTTGTCACAACAACATCAGAAAGCATTTTAATGGCAGCCGTTGTGTTGACATAATTTATGACAATATGATCAGGAAAATTTTCGATAAATTCAGCAAATTTATCTGCCGGTGCTGATTCTGCAAGCGAACATCCGGCATTCGAATCAGGTAACAATACTTTCTTCTCAGGTGAAAGAATTTTTGCTGTTTCAGCCATAAAATGCACACCCACAAACACAATGATATCAGCTTTTGTGCGTGCAGCTTCCTGCGATAATTTCAGACTGTCACCAACAAAATCAGCAATGTCCTGAAGTTCGGGTAACACATAGAAATGTGCCAGAATAACCGCGTTCTTTTCATTTTTTAATTTCAGGATCTCATTTTTGATATCAATGTTTTTATCAATTGGTTCATCAATGTAACCTTTGATTTTTAATTTCTCTTTATTCATTATTATTATTATTTAAAAAAAATTAATTATAAAATGATAATGATAATAGCCGGTTAATTCAGTTAGCAAATTTATGCTATATGATTTGTATTTTACAATTTTACAATATTTTTTTTGGTTTATAAACAAAAATGTTGAAATGAATTGTTTGAATTTCAATGATAACAGATAATTATTAACAATGGTTAATAAACCTGAATGCTGATAACTTTTTTTGTGAATTGATAAATTTTTATGTTGATATTGTGTTTGAAAAATGGCTGATAATTTTTAATAAATATTTTTGTCATGAGTTAAAAATTTATAAGCATTATTAATATCATTTTGTCAAGGGAAATTTTTCATTTTTTATCCAATACTTTTAAGCCTTTTGTTAATCCGGTGTTAATTATGTAAATGATTATAACTAAGATTTTTTGGTTTTTATACTTTATGTTTTTCATTGTTAAACAGTGAATTAACAATGGTTGATAAAAAAATTTATCATTTTTATTGGAAAAATACAATGTGTTGAGGTTTAATAAAATGGTATTTTTTAAGAAAAATTTAATTCAATAGAAGGTATTTAACCAATTAGATTTCTGGGATTTAAAATTTACAAGTCAAAGAACAGGTATTATGTCAGAATAATTATTGCTTAAAACACCCTTTTATCAAGGCTTCTGATAGATATAAAAAATTAATTATTTAATGATTCTGATGAGATAATAATGTTTTTTTCCTTTTTGTACCAGGATATATTTTCCGTTAATTAAAAAAGTAGAAGAAATTTGCATTTCCGGGTTTAAAAATTTTTCCTTGTTAATTGAAAGGCCTTTTCCTTTTATAAGTCGCCGTAATTCTCCTTTTGATGAAAATATATTTGTTGATTCACAGAGCAATGAAAATATGTCTGTGCCTTTTTCAATGATTTCAGCATCAACATCGTACATGGGCACGCCTTCGAAAACAGAAAGAAAAGTTTTTTCATCAATTTTTTCCAGCTCATCGGATGTTGATTTTCCGAAAAGGATTTTCGAAGCCTGAATAGACTGGTCAAGTGCTTCTTTGGAATGTACCATAATGGTAATTTCTTCAGCCAGTTTTTTCTGAAGCAGCCGGAGATGTGGGTTTTCTTTATGTTGTGATATTAAATTGTTGATTTCTGATTGTGGCAACACAGTAAATATTTTGATGTATTTTTCAGCATCCTCATCTGATGTGTTGAGCCAGAACTGGTAAAATTTATACGGGCTTGTTTTTTCAGGGTCAAGCCAGATGTTTCCCTGCTCAGTTTTCCCAAATTTTCCGCCGTCTGCTTTGGTTATGAGCGGACAAGTGACAGCAAAAGCTTCACCACCGGTTTTTCTGCGGATAAGTTCGGTGCCGGTGGTTATATTACCCCATTGGTCTGAACCACCCATTTGCAGCTTACAGTTATATGTTTTGTACAGGTGGAGAAAATCAAAGGCTTGCAGCAACTGATAAGAAAATTCTGTAAAAGACATGCCTTCACCGGAATTTTGACCGATGCGTTTTTTTACGGAATCTTTGGCCATCATGTAATTTACGGTAAGGTGTTTGCCTATATCACGTACAAATTCAAGAAATGTCAGGTGTTTTGTCCAGTCATAATTGTTGAGTACAACGGCTTTGTTATTTTTATTTTCAGAAAAATCCAGAAAGCTGTCAATTTGCGTTTTTATGCACGCTTCATTATGGCGTAGGATTTCTTCTGTAAGTAAATTTCTTTCTTTTGATTTGCCTGACGGATCTCCAACCATGCCGGTAGCACCGCCAAGTACCACAATGGGTTTATGTCCGGCAAGCTGAAGGTGCTTCAGCATCATTATGCTTACCAGGTGTCCAATATGTAGAGAATCGGCCGTGGGGTCTATGCCAACATAAGCCGTTACCATTTCATTGTCAAGGAGTTTATCAGTACCCGGCATGACATCATGTAACATACCTCTCCATTCAAGTTCTTTCAGAAAATTCATTGTTTCAGTTTTTTATTCAACAAATACAAAAATCAGTAAAAAAGGCCTGATTACAAAAAATATTTTTTCAGGGGGGAATATGGTTTGAAAAATTTATACTTGGATTTGATTATTAACCTGTAAACTTTTTTAGGATGGGTCAGTATAAGATACAATCATCGTACTAAGTTAAGGATTTCCGATTTATTCCGGTAAATTTTCGAGGATTTTTTGCACTTCTATATCTATTTTTGAAAAAGCGAACCACTTCTTACCCAAATCCTTGAGCGAGGCACCGATGTGGTAAACTTTCTTATTGTCCAGAATCAAAAACCGGTCGTGGGAGTTGCTGAATTGCTTCACCTCAATCTCAGGATACTGGCTGTTGTGCTTCTTTACATCTAAGCTAAATTGTTTGCTGATGTTTTTGGTGTATATTTTTGCACTGACATTTTTCTTACGTTTACTCAGCAAAAGCAAAACCTGTTCATCTACATAGTTATCAATCAGCACAATGCTTTTTTTTGCTGTTTTTACCAGGTCTGTTGCAAAAACCCATGCATCAAATATCTGTCCGTTGAAGAAAATTCCCTCATTGGGCGGAAGGCTTGCCTGTATATGAAAGTCAATTTCATGAAGCTTGTTTTTCACTGTATGCATATCGTCTTCCAGGCGGTCAATACGATGATTAACAGCATATCCTTTTAACAAGTAATCTTTTAGCACTTTGTTTGCCCAGATGCGAAATTGTGTTCCCCTTTTTGATTTAACCCGGTAACCAACGGAAATAATAACATCGAGATTGTAGAATTCAATTTGTCTTTCAACAATCCTTCCACCTTCATTTTGAACTGTCGCAAAATTTGCGACAGTTGATCTTTTATCAAGCTCATTTTCGTTAAACACATTATTAATATGTTTGCCAATAGTTTTAATATCTCTATCAAATAAATAGGCTATCTGATGCCTGTTGAGCCACACCGTTTCATCCTCCACCCTTACCTCAAGGCTGGTGGTTTCATCTTCGGCTTGATATAGAACAATCTGGTTTTCCATCAAATTTGTTTCGTAACAATCTCAAATCTAACGATTAAAAAAATAATGTGCAAATTGAGATGAAATCATAGGGCTAAAATAGTGATTTTTGGCTTATTCTGGGAGGTTTTGGAGGATTTTTGGCAGCAAATATAGAACTTTTAAAAAAATATATTAGTTTTATTTTGCATTTAGCTCCCTTTTTCACTATCTTTCGGTAAATTTAACTAATAATGACTGTTTCAAACTACATAGAAACACTGCTGGCCAGTGAAGTTTACGCATTTTCACTGGAAGAAGCCAGGCAATTCTGCAACAAATCAGAAATAGCTGTAAAAAGTGATATTTACCGCCTGATTGATAAGAAGAAACTTGTGAATCTGCGTAAGGGATTTTATTTAATCCTTCCACCCAGGTATGCTGCCGCTCAAAAATTACCGGTGCAATTGTATTGTGAAAAGTTGTTTTCTATCCTCAATCGAAAATACTATCTATCCCTGTTCACCGCAGCAAAGCTACATGGCAGCGGACATCAGCAGATACAACAGGATTACATCACAACAAAAACACCCAAGCTAAAGGACATTTCAAAAGAGAACATAAAAATCCGCTTTTTCACAAGTGGTAAAATTCCCAATCCGAATATAGAAATAAAACAATCCGAAGGAGGTATATATCGTTTGTCCAG
>JBNJGX010000209.1:0-5031 GCA_051748025.1 Bacteroidota bacterium | reverse complement strand
ATACTGCCCTCAAGCTGGTTGATCTTTGTTAACAACGGCCTGGATCACGCCACCAGCATGATGCTTTTCAACAACCTGGTATCCACAGTAATAGCCGGTTCTGTACTGGGTGATCATTGTTCTCCCATTTCGGATACCACCATATTATCCTCACTTGCTTCAGGCAGCGACCATATCCAGCATGTGAGGACACAAATGCCTTATGCCATTACCGTGGGGGTCGTTGCAGTGCTCATCGGCACACTGCCTGCTGCTTATGGGGTGCCTGTATATATTTGTTATCCGGCAGGTTTTGGATTGTTGTTGCTTATTATCAGGATACTGGGGAAGAAATTACCGGTAACGAAAATTTAAATTCCAATACACAAGTGCCAAACGGAAAAACAGGCAGGAACCAACAGGCAGGTGTTTTTTGGATCAGTCTCCGCTTCGCTCGGACAGGTTTTTGGATTTACATTATTTTCCGCCCAACTTGTGCTGCGCCGTATTGCGGTATATCGAGCCACGAAACTATTTCCCGAAACAAGTTCAGGATAGGTCAGGACAGGCTTTGTCGAAGTGAGCTGCGCCGAAGCATCGAAATAAGCGGCGTCGAAACAAGTTTATCGAAGTGAGCCGCATCGAAGCGTCAAAGTAAGGCGGCGTTTATTCCAGGCAGGGTTTTGGAAAAAATGCAGGCGCTGTTGCTTTACATTGTAAAAATTATTTTGTAATTTTGAACAATATGCTAACACTAATAATCATAGCGAGTGTTTTGGTGGGTTTATCCGTTCTGGGCCTGGGTATTCAGATTTTCTTCAGTAAAAAGAAAAAATTCCCGAGCAACCATATTGGTGCCAATAAAAACATGAGAGATCTCGGTATAAGGTGCGCTTCAGCAGAAGAAGGGGGCTCATGCGGTGCCTTGAGGCATAAAAAGTATAATTCAAAAAACAAATAAAGTATCCGGGATGTATCTTATTATTCATTCCAATATCATGAAAAGTAAATTACTCCACTGAATACCGGTTTTTATAATACCGAAGTTTTGATATGCCTGCGCCCATAACACATTGGCCAGAACTTACCAGACATGTTATGGTAAATTGTTGTTCAAGATGTATATCTGAAACCTAACTACAAATACCGTTTAATCATGTGACCCAGGGAGGAATCGAACCCCCAGCCTTCAGAACCGGAATCTGACGTTCTATCCAATTGAACTACTGGGCCATTTTTATGTTACAAAACTACAAATTTTTATCATACGGGAAATTTTTATAATTTTAAATTTTATTACTCATGATCAAGATGGGTATTTAAGACACTGTTCGGCACAATATTTGAGCCAAACTTGATAATCTTTGCTCATGAAAAATAAAATTACAATACTGATAATCATATTGTCCGGGTTTTTTATGCAACCAGCCAGATCTTTTGCCCAGACAAACCTTACACCGGATTATGATCTTCTGTTCGCTGCAGATACCGGGAGCATGAAATATGTACGCATTGCCATACTCGAAGGCGCAAATGTTGATGCAAGGGCTGAAAACGGCATAACCCCTCTGATGTATGCCGCCCAGGGGGGATATCTTGACATTGTGGAATTTCTGGTAGAACTAGATGCAGATATTGATGCCAAACCATACCACTCTAACCGCACTGCCCTCATGGCTGCTGTTGAAAACGGATATGTTGAAATAGCGGAATACCTGATCCGACAGGGAGCAGATTTTTCAATCAGGGATTATAACAAAAGGCACCTTATGCATAAAGCTGCATTATCCGGAATATGGGAAATGTGTGATATGCTTTTGTACTACGAAATCCCTGTTGACCCACTCGACATTGACAACAGAACACCTTTAATGCTGGCTGCTTTTGATGGGTTTGTTGCCACCGTTGATGTACTTATTGAAAACAATGCCAATGTTAACCACAGGGATATTGATGGAAATACTGCCATGCATATGGCTGCACAAAACGGACATCATGAAGTCATTACTGAGCTAATCAATGCCGGTGCTGAATTGGAAATAAAAAACAACAATGGATTCACCCCTCTCGATATCGCTGTGATGTACGGAGAACTTAACAACAGTAAAACCCTCATTGAAAACGGTGCACAAATTAACGATTCCATCACACCGGCTTTTAACCAACTTACACTTGCAAAAAAATCCGGCAACCGGAAACTCATAAAATTCCTGAAAAACCAGGGTGCGAAACCAAACTATAAACCTTATTTTAATTCTGTTGGGCTTGGATTATCTACGCTGCTAAATCACCAGAATACGTTTGTCACAGGCATACTCAGTTTACATGAAGATAAATACAACTTTAATTTTGAATTGTTTATCGGGGCACGAACCAAACGAATAAAGGTACCACTGCAAGTAACCAGCTCAGAAACTTACATGCTGAGGGAATCCAGAACCATTGCAGGCGCTGGCATTACCAAAGATTTTGACCTTTTCAAACCCATATCAGGCTGGAAATATGGTATGGGCGTTGGTGTACAGCAAGTTTATACTTCGGCCGATTATAAAGGATACATACCAAACCCTGCCGGTGAATTTACAACAGGGGTTAAATCATCCCTGTTTGCAAAATATGATTTCTTTAAATTAACATCAGGGTATAAATACCTTAATTTGCCTGTCAATGAATACAGCCCGCATCACTTTTTCATCAACATACATTTTTATTTACGCTTCAGGAAAGACATTTATGAAAATATACTGATCTAACGTAAAACCAACAATGAAAAACCTGCGTTACATACCATTTTTAATTGCCATTTTAATTGGGATATGCCTGAGCCTTACTTCCTGTGAAACCGATTATGTTGATTATGACAACGTTGACTGTGATGACTGTTATGTTGAAAAACCCCAATACAGCTACCTCAGAATAGACTTCAGCGAAAATATTAACGATACCGTATGGTTTGAAGTGTACAGGGGATATGTGGATCAATCTCTCCTTGACTGGTCAGGCTGGGCTACCGAATCCCCCCTTTTTCTTTATCAATCACCGGTTGATAATTTTTATTCCGTGAAAGCAACCTATTTTAAAGATTCTGCATCTATATCCGTGATTGATGCCGATGAATTAAAAACACATTTAATAAAAGATTACTGTGATGAAGATTGTTACATAATTGCCGGCGGTAAAATTAATGTAAAACTGGATGAGTAAGAAACCAAAAAATACCAAAGCCTGCATCCAAATTTATACAGGCAATGGAAAAGGAAAAACCACAGCGGCCCTGGGGCTTGCTGTCAGGGCTGCAGGATATGGCATGAAAACCTGCATCATCCAGTTTATGAAAGGAAAAGACAATGAATACGGTGAACACAAAAGTTTAAAAAAGCACAATGAAATTGATTTCTTTTTGGTCGGCACAAATGAGTGTATCAGAAAAAAAGATGTAAATAATGAACACATCAGGGCTGCAAAAAATGGCCTCGAACTGACCAAAGAAAACATGTTAAATCAAAAATATGATATATTGATCCTTGATGAGATCAATGTAGCCATCTGGTTTGGCCTCATTGATACCAAAGAAATAATTGAACTGATCGATAACAAACCTGACAACATGGAATTAATCCTGACCGGACGATATGCCCCTGATGAATTAAAACAAAAGGCCGATTTGGTAACTGAAATGAACATGATCAAACATCCTTATGAACATGGCATAAAAGCCCGCAAAGGCATTGAATATTAACTGAAATTTATCACGATACCGTTAGAAAAAAATAATTTTGTACCTTTGAATAACCAGATAGTAAAATAATTACACATAAAATAATAAGGAAATTTATGAAACGAGTACTAACCCTTTTGTTTTCAGCATTTTTGATGTCACAGGCATTCGCACAGACAAACATTGCTTTAAACAGTGAAGAAACAGAGCTTAAAGTTAAAACCGCCACACAATCGGTTTTACAGGTTGAAAACAAACTAAAATCTTTACAATTTAAAAACCGGGACACAGAAGCCGGTATATTTTCTGGCATAAATGTAGAAGGATATCAGAAAAACCTGGCTGCAACACCAGGCACACCGGATCTTCCAGTCCACACACGGCTGATTGAAGTCCCCCATGGTGCAGAAATTGTAGTCACTGTAACAGACTACGATGAAACCATTTATGATTTAAATATGTACGGGCTTGATAAAATTGCACCTGTGCAACCATCCTATTCAAAAAGCACGGATCCGGAATCTGTTGAATTCCACTATGACCAGGGTCTCTATAATTCTGATACATGGATAGAACCCGAAATAGCCACTGCCAGCATTAACGGTGTCATGCGCGGTGTTAATATAGGCCAGATCACCATAAACCCCTTCAGATATAACCCGGGTACAAATCAACTGGCCGTATTGAACAACATCAAAATTGACATCAGTTTTGAAGGCGGTGATTTGGCACAAACCAACAACCAGAAAGAGAAATATTACTCACCGCAGTTTTCACCGGCTTACAGCATGTTACTCAATTATGAGCACCCCGCAAGCAAAGATTCTTTTACCGAATATCCCATTAAATATGTCATAGTAGCAGACAGAGAATTTGAAACCACCCTGCAGCCATTCATTGAATGGAAAACAAAATCAGGGTATAACGTTATTGAAGCATATACTGATGACATAGGATCCACAACAGGCGATATCCAAAGTTACCTCCAAAACCTGTATGATTCCGGAACAACAGAAGACCCAGCACCAACATATGTTCTTATCATTGGAGACCACAATGGAAACTATAACGTGCCGGCATTTAATGGTGACGAAGGTTCCCATGTCACCGATCTATATTATGGATGTTACGATGGTACCGGCGATAACATTCCGGATCTATACCTCGGGCGCATGTCTGCCAACAGCACAACAGAATTACAAAATACCCTTGACAAAATCATCCCTTACGAAAAATATACCATCCCTGATGGATCTTACCTTAACAAATGCATGCTGATTGCAGGTGTGGATAACAATTTTGCACCTTCACACGGAGATGGTACCATCAGCTAC
>JBNJGX010000208.1:0-5068 GCA_051748025.1 Bacteroidota bacterium | reverse complement strand
TACATCCCTGATGGTAAAAACCTTTAACAAAGACCTGTATTCCCATAACTTGCGGAATTGCAAACTTATCGGTTTGTCTTGTGTATTCTCTATGACAGTCTTTTCCGGCATTACAAATCAATTGTATGCAAAAGTAGAATTTATTATTAAGATTAAAAAGTGATCCGGATAGTGAGAAATTCTTCAAATCCACACGTCCAATATAATTTTTGACGGTTTACAATAATACCTAAAACCCATCATTTTTTCTTTTGCTGATCCGGATATTCAAGCCTTGTATGATATATGCTCAGCAGCTTTTCGGTAAATACCCTTTTTGCCTTTGTTATCATTTTAAACGTGATGTCAACATTTTCAAACTGGTCTGATTCTCGTTGTTTGTCAATCAGCGTATAGACCATATTACGGATGTTTTTTTCTGAATAATCATCCAGTGACCTTGTAGCCGCTTCCACAGTATCAGCCATCATCAAAATGGCATTTTCAATATTTTGAGGTTTTGGCCCGGGGTATGTGAAGTTTTTCTTATCAATATTTTTATCCGGATATTTATTTATAAATGACCTGTAAAAAAATTCAACCCTGGTGGTACCATGATGTGTAACAATAAAATCAATAATCTTGTCGGGGAGTTTTGCTTTTTTTGCCATTTTTTTTCCATTGGTCACGTGAGCAATTATCAGCCGGGCAGATTCTGCATAATCCAGTTTGTCATGTGGATTTGTACCGTTGATGTTTTCTGCAAAATATTGCGGTGAAGCTGTTTTTCCTATGTCATGATAAAGTGCGCCTGTTCGTACAAGAAGGGGGTTGCCGCCAATTTCCCTTGCTACCGCTTCTGCCAGGTTTCCTACTTGCAATGAATGCTGAAAAGTACCGGGTGCTTTTTCGGCCAATTTTCGGAGAAGCGGATTATTTGTATCGGAAAGCTCCATAAGTGTTACATCTGATACAAAGCCAAACAATTTTTCATATGCATATATCATTGGCAGTACAAAAAGCAGGAGGAATGCATTGCCGCCAAACCAGGCAAAGTCTGTCCAAACAAGGTGATTTATACCTTTTCCGTACAGCATTTGCAAAGCAAAGTATGTAACAACGTAACCCAATAGTACATAAAAGCTTGTAACGAAAAGCTGTTTCCGTTTCTGAATATTGGTAAGGCTAAATACAGCGATTATTCCGGTGAACATCTGGAGGAGCACAAATTCAAACCCGTTGGGTGCCAGAAAGCCTGCCATCAGGATGATGATCAGATGAACAAAAAGGGCAGTGCGGCTGTCGTAAAATGTGTTAATTACCATTGGGACAAGCGCAAAAGGCACTATATATACCGATAAATTGGTAAATCTGACAATCACTGTGGTTATTATCATTAACAGAAATACCTGCAACATAACAAAAGTGATCTTTTTGTAAGACCTTAATATTTTGGGTTTAAAATTCAATAAGAACAGGTACAACGCTAATCCCAGGGCTGCGTATAGTAAGCTTATCCCAAATATGAGTAATCCGATGCGTGTAATGTTTGCAGAGCTTTCGTAATCTTTCTTCATGCTTCTCAATATAAGGTATGTCTCCCCGTCAACAATGCCACCTTGTTGGATAATAAGCTCTCCTTTTTGGACCATGCCTCTCGTTTTAGATATGTTTTCCAGTCTTTCAGCCAATATTCGCTCATTGGTGTTTTTGTCATATGTCAGATTGGGAACAAGATAATCACATGGTTTTAAGTTATCTGTTAACCGCCGTATCAGGGAATCTTCTGTTTCGTTGCCGGCAAATTTTTCACCCCTGTTTTTCAAGAGTTTACATGCTTTATCGTAAAACAATACTTTTGATTTATTTATCAACTGAGCCTGACCACCTTCAAGGATACGTATTTCATCGGTATCTACACCAAGGCTGTCATCTTTAACCAATCCCTGCTCATAAATACTGTCAAAAAGCTGTGTATATTCTTTCAAAAGTTCATCTTTCAAATTTGAAGACATGGGTAATATTTCCTTTTCTGCAAAAAAGGAATCTGTGAGCTTTTCTGCCCCGTAAAATTGTTTCCATGTTTTCAAAAAATCTTTTTTAAAGCTGGATTTTGTTTGTTTAATGACAGTACTGTCATATTTAAAATAAGGAATGAAATTGTCATAGACACTGTCTTTTTCCCTGTTTATTTCCTGCTGGGATTTATAAACAGGAAAATTATAATTGGCAATGAGGTCTTCGTGAGGCCATGGGGCACCTTGCTGAAATTCGTAAGCAAATTTTCGTTCACGGGGATACAAATACACTATCACACCATAGACCAGTACAAACAGGAGGACAATGTATATTTTTAATACATGCTTATTAAGTTTATCCGAAAATTTACCCATATATATTTTATGATTTTATGATTATCGTTTCAGTTAACATTATTCTGTTGAAAAAAAACTATATCTAATCGTATTTAATCTGTATAATTCCATAATTTGGCAAACTAAAATTATATTATCCTGAATTAAACAGGGTAAAAATAGTTGTTTGTTATCAAATAATAAAATTCTTACATGAAAACAGGCATAACGCAATTAAGTTTAATTCCGGTAAGGGCTTCTGCCACAGATGTCAGTGAGCAGGTTACACAATTACTTTTTGGTGAATATTTTGAAATTATGCAAAAGCAGGGTACCTGGTTGCATATTCGTTCATTAAGGGACAATTACGAGGGCTGGATTGACAAACGCATGGCCGGGGAAATTTTTTCTGAAACAAAAAATAACAAGGATGAATTAATAATCAAGGATTTAATATGTAAAGCACATGACGAAAACGGTAATACAATGTATATTCCGTGTGGCGGCATTATTTCCGTTCCTGATAAAAATAAATCATTTATGCTGGGTAATAATAAATACACCTTGAACGGCCCTGTAAATGATGTTGATAAAAATATTGAAGCCAGTGCAAAACGGTTTTTAAATGCGCCTTATCTTTGGGGCGGAAAAACTGTTTTTGGCATTGATTGTTCGGGGTTTGTGCAAATTGTTTTCAGAACACAAGGCATTGAGCTTCCCCGTGATGCCACACAACAAGTAAAAGAGGGAGAAACCATTTGTTTCAGACACGATGCTGTTGCCGGGGATGTAGCGTTTTTTGAAGATAACAACGGAAAAATTATTCATACAGGGATCATCCTTGATGAACAGCATATTATCCATGCCAGTGGTTGTGTCAGGATTGATGTGCTTGATCATTCAGGGATATACAACGCCGATATAAAAAGGTACAGTCACAATTTAAGCGTGATAAAACGATTTATAAAACATTAGCATTTCACCTATTTTGATATCATTTTAAAAAAATGTAAAATCAGGATGCAGTTTCATTTATAATGCTGTGGTTTTTGTATCTTGCAGCTTAAAATTAACTTGTATGCGACGTCAGAAAACACAGAATTTATCGGATGTGATAAAGGCTTTTAAGGCGCAGTATAACCTTAACCGTGATCTGGACAAACTGCGGGCAAAAAAAGCCTGGCCGGAAATAGTCGGTTCCAATGCTGCGAGATATACAGATAAAATATATTTCAGGGGAACGGTGCTGTATATTCACCTTACATCCCCGGTGCTCAGGCATGAACTTTCAGGACAGCGTAAAATACTAAAAACACGGCTTAATGAAGCCGTAGGCAGGGAAGTGGTAAGTAATGTAGTGCTTAAGTAAAATTTTACATTATAATACAACACATTGATATGAAGAAAATTAAAAGCATACAAACCATTCAGACGGAAATTGACGGGACTTCTTTTATCTCAGAATTTCTTGAATATGACAAAGATGGCAACATGGTTGTCAGTATTAAATATGATGCTGACGGTAAAGTGATTGAAAAAACCGAAAATGTATATTCTGATGGGAAAAAAATAACCGAAAAAAATTACCTGTCTGAAGATGAACTGGCAGAGGAACATCATTTTGAGTATGATGGGAATGGAAAATTGCTGAAGGAAGCCATAAAGTATGCTGAAGGATATGAAGCTATCCGGAAATTTACCAGGGATGAAGAAAACCGGGAGCTTAGGGTAGAAGAAGTTGATGAAGAGGGTGACACAGAGTCTTTTACCGTGCATAAATTCAATGAAAACGAACAACTAACGGAAAAAGCGGAGTTTGACCACCGTGGAAAATTACACACCGCCATACGTTTATACTACAATGATGAGGGGCAGGTTGTCAGGCAGGAGGAGTTTGAGAAAAAAATGAAAAAACCTGTAATTGTGCGTGAATACAGTTTCAACGAAAATGGTGACATTAAGGGCATGCTTGTCAGAAACCGCAAAGGAAAACCGATAGACAAATATACGCTGGAATATGATGATGAGGGCCGTTTGTTGAAGCAGCATTCAGCACAGTCGGGAACCATAACCCATGAATATGAAGATGGAAAACTGAAGAAGGAAATCATTGCTGATGCAAACGGCAATATTCAAAGTGACAATGCATTTGATTATGATGAAGCGGGCAATATTATCCGTGAAAAAAATCAGATGGTTCAAAAAGATTTTAAAATTCAATACTTTGAATGATATCATTTTGTATTGTCAACCCCCAATTGTTGATAGGCTTTCCGGCATTTACCCAAGGCCGTGGCAGGTTTGAGAATTTATTCATCTCCGCTCAGTCTTTGTTTCACTACACCGGACAAGTTTTATTTGAATATTGATAATTGATTATTGGATATTGTTTGTTTATTGGTGCTTGTAAATTGGTGCTTGTATAAGCAAGGGGGGGTAGTATAATTTCTATTAAAATGTTATCATTTTATTTGGTTTTGGTTTAATGATTTGTTATTTTAGCAGTAAGCTTGGAAAGATGGGATGTAGGGATGGAAACATTTAAAAAAATTTGTGTTATGAAAAAAACAGTTATATCTTTTTTTGTGTTGCTGTGCATTATTAGTACCTCATTTGGTCAAATTGTGGAATCTTCATGCGAAGCACCCGACAGCATTGTTGAAAAATACCAGGATGATGCCGATGTGCTAACGCTACGCAAATTCTATGACAACGACATGCCCTGGGCTGACAGC
>JBNJGX010000207.1:0-5094 GCA_051748025.1 Bacteroidota bacterium | reverse complement strand
AGCCAGGTTACATGCCAAAGCATGGAAGCAGATGTTTGATGATTTTTTACGAAAAACCCAGGGTAAGGATTTTGAACCCCTGAACATTGAAAGGGATTATAAAAAATACATAGATGGTGTTCCACGTTTTGACGGTGTGCGGCGATTTTTAAAATCCCGGAATATTGAGCTTCCTGAGGGGGCTGAAGATGAAAATACAGATGGTGATACCATTTATAAACTGGGGATGCGTAAAAATGAAATGTTTCTGACCATCCTTGAGAAAGAGGGTGCACATGTTTATCCGGATACCCTGGAAGTGATGAAGAAATGGAAACATAACAACATCAAACTGGCTGTAATATCTGCCAGTCGCAATTGTGAATATATTATTAAATCTGCCGGCCTTGAAGATTATTTCGATGCCAGGGTGGATGGTATGGTTGCCAGAAAGGAAAATCTCAGGGGAAAACCGGCGCCCGATGTGTTTATCAGAGCTGCTGAATTACTTAATGTTGATCCTGCAGAAGCCATTGTTATTGAAGATGCCATTGCCGGAGTAAAAGCTGGCAAAAAAGGCGATTTTGCATTGGTTGCAGGGGTAGCCCGTAATGAAGAAAAAACAGCATTAAAAGCGGCAGGTGCTGATATTGTTGTAAATAACCTAACTGAAATAGAGAATAAAATGAAAACATTTAAACAAAAATTACCGGAAGAATTGCCCCACGTATTTGATGAATCTGATCAGGTTTTTAAAATCCTGAATACAAAGCAACCTGTGTTGTTTTTGGATTATGATGGTACGCTGTCGCCCATTGTTCCCAATCCTGATGATGCTTTACTATCGGATGAAGGCAGAAAAGTTATCAGTGAATTGTCTGATTTGATTACTGTGGCTGTCATTACAGGACGTGATCGTAAAGATATAGTATCAAAAATGGGTATTGATTCAGTTTTTTATGCGGGCAGTCATGGATTTGATATTACAGGGCCTGGTGGCCTGGAAATGCAATATGAAGCCGGAAAGGAGGCTTTGCCACTGCTTGATGAAGCCGAAAAAAATCTGACGGAAAAACTTAAACATGTCAATGGTGCGCAGGTGGAACGTAAAAAATATGCCATAGCTGTACACTATCGCAATGTGGCAGATGATGAAGTGCCTGCTGTAAAAGAAGCTTTTCATGAAGAATTGAAAAAATACGATAAGTTAAAAAAGGGCAGCGGAAAAAAAGTACTTGAGTTAAAGCCTGATATTGAATGGCATAAAGGGTATGCCCTGAATTGGTTGATGAAAAAACTGAAGCTCGATTCAGATGAATATTTGCCTGTCTTTATTGGTGATGATGTGACTGATGAGGATGCTTTTTCAGTGATACAGGAAAACGGACTTGGAATTATCACCGGCTCTCACGGTAAAAAAACCGCTGCCTCTTACAGGTTAAATAACACCAGTGAAGTCATTCAGTTTTTGGATGATTTGAAAAACCGGTTAAAGGCATAATTGGAAAATAGGGAAAATGATAAAGTATGTTGAATAATTTAAAATAAGCATTGAGTTTATTATGAAAGATTTCACGATAACGTACAAAAACTGGGAACCAGAAGCTCAAAAACTCAGGGAAGCCATTTGTACCCTGGGTAACGGATATTTTGCTACCCGCGGGGCTGCAGAAGAGAGACATAATGATGAATACAACTATCCCGGCACATACCTGGCAGGGGGATATAACAGGGCAAAAACAGAAATAGCCGGCAGGATGATTGAAAATGAGGATTTTGTTAATTTCCCGAACTGGCTTTATCTTTCATTCAGGCCTGAAGGCGGAAAATGGATGAACCTTGATGAGTACAAAATTCACGATTATACCCAAACCCTCAATATGAAAGAAGGCGTGCTGACCCGGGATATGCGTATTGAGGATGAGCAAGGCCGGCGGACACACATCCTCAGTAAGCGCCTGGTTAGCATGCAGGATAAACACCTTGCAGGGTTGCAATGGCAAATTACACCCGAAAACTGGGAAGGCCGGATTGAAATACATTCGCAGCTTGATGGTACGGTTAAAAATGATGGTGTGCCGCGGTACCGCAAACTCGAAAGTCAGCATCTGGAGCCACTGCATACTGAACAACCTGATGATAATGTGATTTTGATCAAGGTGCAGACCAATCAGTCAAAAATTGCCATGGCCCAGGCAGCACGTACCACTGTTTATAACAGGAAGGCAAAAATAAAGGCAGCAACAGAAACGGAACAAAAAGAAGGCTTTATTGGCCAAAAGTTAAGCTTTGGTGTGGCCGGGGGGCAAACATATGAGATAGAAAAAATTGTGACGGTTTATATATCAAGGGACAGGGCCATCAGTGAGCCGGCTTTGGATGCACAAAAAAATATACAACGAGCAGGGCGTTTTGAAGATATACTTTTATCTCATAAACAGTCTTATGAAAACCTGTGGCACCGTGCTGATATAGGCATTGAAAATGGGGATAGAAACCAGCAATTGCTGCGGCTGCATATTTTTCATATCCTGCAAACCGTATCCATGAATACAATAGGTTTGGATGTTGGTGTACCTGCCAGGGGGCTCCATGGGGAAGCCTACCGTGGCCATATATTCTGGGATGAATTGTATATTTTCCCTTATCTCAATTTCCGGTTGCCGGAATTAACGCGCAGCTTGTTGATGTATCGCTTTTACAGGCTGGATGAAGCCCGTCATGCTGCTAAAGAAGCAGGGTATAAAGGGGCGATGTATCCATGGCAGAGCGGCAGCGATGGAAGGGAAGAAACACAGGTGTTACACCTGAATCCCAAATCGGGAAGGTGGCTGCCTGACGATACGCACCTCCAGAGACATGTGAATGCTGCCATTGCTTATAATGTCTGGAATTATTTTCTTGTCACTGATGATCAGTATTTTCTTTCCTATTTCGGTGCGAAAATATTCCTTGATATTGCATCATTCTGGTCAAGCAAAGCTGAGTACAATGATAAAAGAAAACGCTATGAAATTCATCGCGTTGTTGGTCCGGATGAATACCATACATCTTATCCCGGATCAGATAAACAGGGGCTGAACAACAATGCCTATACCAATGTGATGGTCGCCTGGGTAATGCAAAAAGCTCTGGACATTCTGGAAATGATTGAGTTTAACCGTCGTCATGAATTACGCAGAGAACTTAATATTGATGATGAAGAATTGAAACGATGGAAAGACATCAGTACAAAAATGTATGTTCCTTTTATAGAAGCTGGTATTATCAATCAGTTTGAGGGATATGAAAAGTTAAAGGAATTCCCGTGGGAGGAGTATAGCAAAAAGTATGACAATATTCAACGCCTTGACAGAATCCTGGAAAGTGAAGGGGATAGCCCTAATAATTATAAAGCCAGTAAACAGGCTGATGTGCTGATGTTGTTTTACTTGTTTTCAAAAGATGAATTAATTGATATTTTTGATAAACTTGGTTATGAACTGACACCAGAAATTATCAAACGTAACATTGATTATTACAGTAAACGTACATCCCATGGTTCTACACTCAGCCGTTTTGTTTTCTCATGGATACTAACAAAATATGACAAAACAAAATGCTGGGAAGGTTTTGAAACCTTGCTGATAAGTGATTTTGAAGATATCCAGGGCGGAACAACACCTGAAGGCATTCACCTTGGAGCTATGGCCGGATCACTTGATCTTGTACAGAGGGGATTTTGCGGTATCGAAGTGGTTAATAATATATTGTGGATAAATCCCGCCCTGCCCGAAGCGGTAAAAAAGATCACATTACGTGTCAAATACCGGAGCCACTGGATTAAACTTGTTGTTGAACATGATAAATTACGTATTGTATTCGATGAAGGATGGAGCAATAAAGAAAACATTGGTGTCATTGATAAAGTGTATGAATTCAAACACGGTGAAGTGAAAGAGTTTGACTTGTCCTAAGGGCATGTAAATAATAACCTTTACATTTTGACTTGTTCTTTTGCCATTTTTCGGCGTTGCAAATTTTGCAGCAGAACCTTAAAATATTTCCTATGATAACGACAGCTCCTGTGGCAGATCCCGGTTCCCCAGGATGATTGTACTGACATAGTTATCACACATCTGTTTCCAGCACATACCCGTCACGGCGGACTACCATGGGGCCTTCGTAGCTGTTTTGTACGCCCAGCACTTTGGGTATATACAGCGAACTGACGATCCGGTATGCTGTTTCGTTTGCCGGCACAGGCGTTTCCTGCCCGTTTTTCAGCATAAAATTAAAGGCTTCTTTGGGAGGAATGTTTTCACTGGTGCCCTTGTCAAGCAAAGCGGCCATATAATAAATGGTACGGATGCCTTGTGATATGTATTCGCCTGCGGCACTGCCTGCCGAGCCGTGCAAACAGGATTTTGATGCGGTAAAACCCGGGAAGCCTGCTATCGGGATGTCTTCAGCAGCCGTGCCGATGTATAAAACGGTTTCGCTTAACAATGGCAGCAGCTTTTTGCTGATTTCCAGCGGGGCAAAACAATTGACCTGCATGATTTTTTCCTCACCGGGAATAACCTGTTTGTTGAGGTCTTCGCTGATGCCTGACGCATGGACAAGGTAATGCAGTGTATCCGTTTTAGTTAATATGGTATCAACAAGGGTGGTGATATCTTCCTTGTTTGTAAAATCTGCACGGATACAAGTGGCTTTTCCGCCCTGTTTTTTGACATTCTCAGCCAGTTTTGTTGCTGCTTTTTCATCATGTGCATAATGCAGAAACAAGCTGGCGCCCCGTTTGCCCATTTCCAATGCTATTTCCGTGCCCAGGGCACCGGTGCTTCCCGTTATCAGGCAGGTTTTTCCTGCCAGGTCTTTTTTATGCAATACAGATGCAGCAGGTTGTTTTGTTTGTGGTACCAGGTAACTGAAAGCGCCGTATTTGCCGCCAACACCAGCCACAGCACTCAGGATCTTCATCCCCGGTTTCAATTTGTTTTCATCGTGCAGCAAGGATAAGCCTATGGGAATGGTGGCCCCGGAGACATTGCCATACAGTTTTTGAGCATCAGTATATAGCTGTTTGTCAGTGAATCCAATGTTTTTGGCTGTTGGGATAAGGATGGCATT
>JBNJGX010000206.1:0-5100 GCA_051748025.1 Bacteroidota bacterium | reverse complement strand
CCAGGGGTTTATTGTATTACCTGGTGGATTTGGGACATTTGATGAATTGTTTGAAGCCATTACGTTGATACAAACCGGGAAAATTGCAAGGTTTCCAATAGTCATGATAGGGAAATCATACTGGAATGATATGATACAATGGTTAAATGACAAAGTGCTTGCAGAGAATAACATATCATCAGATGATATGGATATTTTTCATGTTGTAGAAAATGCTGAAGAAGCGGTTAATATCATAGTGGATTTTTACAAAAAATACGAACACAAGCCCAATTTTTAATGTACGACTGGATGGATTAGGATTCCGGGTTGCGGGTTGCGGGTTCCGGGTTCTGTGTTCCGGGTTTTGGGTTGCGGGTTTACCTTTAAAGTTTATGTTTTTTTTATGCCATATTATTATTCAATTTTTGTCCTGTTTTTTATTTATAAATACTGGTTTCTACTGGTTTTATACCGATATGTGTTCAAACCTGCCTGCCGGCAGGCAGGTGTGTAATTTTAGTTCGCTACCGCTCCTACAATTATATTGAACATCAATCGGTATAATACAGATAATCAATATATTGGAGTTATCAATAATCATCACTAATAATATTACATATTACATGTTAGAACGCAACTTGGTATTAACCGGACAACACTAACTTCAGGGGCCTTCTATTAATCACCCATCAGGAAAAATCAAACCATCATGGGGCCTATCTTTATAAAATATTTATACATTCATCATCGAATTTTATGTGGCATTTATAGAATCCAGGCTTAATTTGTTTCAAATACGTATTTACGAAGATAGCAACACATTAAGATGGAGATAAAATGAATGAGAGGGATAAATTTTCGATTGATTTTCAGGATAATCAGCAGAACATTTATAATCATTTCAATAGCAATATTCCTATGTTCATTAGTAGGTTACTATTATAAAGAGTCTGTTTCTCCGTTTATCTATTCGGGGCTTATTACGCTGGTCATTGGTGTTGTTTTGCATCATTTGACAAAACAAAGGGATAAAAACAATAATTTAAATAAAAAAGAAGCATATCTAACAGTTGGCTCAACCTGGATTTTAATTTGCATTGCCGGCACATTGCCCTATATTTTTTCAGAGACAATACCATATTTCATTAACGCTTTGTTTGAATCTGTTTCCGGTTTTACAACCACCGGGTCGTCTATCCTGACAGATATTGAAGCCTTACCGAAATCAATACTGTTCTGGCGCAGCCTTACGCATTGGATTGGAGGACTGGGTATTATAGCGCTCTTTATACTTATCATGCCATCGTTCAGGATGGGGGCTTATCATCTTTTTACACTGGAATCATCTTTACAGGAAAAGATTCAACCGAGAATCCGGTCTGTTGGAATAAGAATCATGACAATTTACATTATTCTGACTATCATAGAAATCGTTTTGTTGTTGCTTGGCAATATGAATTTATTCGAAAGCGTGTGTCATGCATTTGGTACAATTGCCACGGGTGGTTTTTCCCCAAAGAACACAAGTTTAGGTGGCTATTCTCCTTACATTCAGTATGTGGTTATGGTGTTTATGTTTTTGTCAGGCACCAACTTTATTATCTATTATTACCTTATCAGTCGAAATTTTGATAAAATAAGGATGAACAGTGAAGTTAAATTTTATGTCAGCATTGTGTTGGGAATAGCGCTTCTTATAACTATTGTTTTGTACTTTAGCATGGGGAAACCGCTTGAAACAGCTTTTAGGGAAAGCTTTTTTAATGTGATTTCGATTTTGACATGTACCGGCTATGCCACAGCAGATTATTTACAATGGCCTGCTTTTGCATGGATATTGATATTTTTCACTATGTTTTTTGGCGGAAGCACAGGGTCAACAGCAGGTGGCATTAAAATGGCAAGACACGTGATTTTCTGGCAAAACATCAAAAATATGTTCCGGCAACTGGCGCATCCTCGAGCAGTACTCACTGTCAATCTTAACGGGAACCTTGTGAACGAGGAATCAAATCGCTCCATTTTAACTTTCATGACATTGTATTTGTTGGTTTTTGCTATCGGCACCATTGTGTTGTCATTTATTGGTTTGGACATCCAAACGGCTGCCGGTTCAGCCGCGACAAGCATGGCAGGCATAGGTCCGGGCATCGGAACTGTTGGTCCGGCAAGCAATTTTGCCCATTTACCTGAAGCAGCAAAACTTGTCCTTTCTTTCTTAATGATTACAGGCAGGCTAGAAATTTATACAATTTTGATTTTGTTTACCAGAACTTTTTGGAAATTTTAGCGAATCATTTTACTATTTCATTACTTTTGGATTTCAATACCATGCAAGTTACGCATGACAAGATTCAGATGTATGTTTAAATCTTTTCTGAACAACCAGTTTATCAAATACGTCCTGGTCATTGTCATTATCAGTGGTGTGGCTACTGTATGTATTCCATTGGCAAACACACAAAATTATCATGTGGTTTCGTTTATCCTTCTTTTTGTGGTGTCATTGTTATCTACTTTTTTAGGTATAGGCCCTGTACTTTTAGCATCATCACTAAGTGCACTGGTATGGAATTTCTTTTTTATACCACCTCACTATACATTCATGATGGAAAAAACAGAAGACAACCTTATTTTCGGATTGTTTTTCTTCATAGCCCTTGTAAACGGGGTATTAACCACACGGGTGAGAAAACAAGAACAAATTGCCCGTGAACGTGAAAAGAAAACCAATGCTTTATTTCAGCTTACCAAAGAACTTTCAAAAGCCAGCGGAACAGACGAGCTGCTGAAAGAATCAACAAATAAAATACATGACCATTTTGGGGTTTATCCCCTGTTTTTATTGCAGGATGGAAACAATAAGCTCATCAATAAAATCCAGTTACAGGATAACAAAAGTTTACCTGACAATGTGTTTACACAAGCAGATAAAGCATTTCAGGCACATGCGACAGAAATTAACGATACCACCAACCAAACATCAACCTACAATTTTTTCCCCTTAAAAGGGAACAGATTAATTACAGGGGTACTGGCCGTAAAGGATTTTGTACCAAAAAACAAAGACCAGAAATCCTACTGGGATACATTTATATCACAAATATCCAATGCACTGGAAAGGGAGTTTCTTGATAAGCTTGCACAAAAAGCACGTTTTCTTGATGAATCAGACAGGCTGTACAAAACACTTTTCAACTCAATTTCCCATGAATTGAGAATTCCTGTGGCAACCATAATGGGTGCCTCAGATTCCATCATTAGCACAGACAACCCGAAACATGTTGAAAAAGCACTCTGTTCTGAAATTTTCACAGCTTCATTGCGTTTGAACAGGTTAATTGAAAACCTGCTGAACATTTCACGACTGGAAAGCGGGCACATATCTTTACGACTCGACTGGTATGATATCAACGACCTTATTAACCAGGTAACAACAGACCTGAAAGATGAGCTAAAGCCTTTTGATTTAAAAATCAATATTTCAAAAGATTTTCCGCTTGTGAAATTTGATTTTGGATTGATGGAACAAGTATTGTATAATCTCTTGATAAATTCAATTCAATATGCATCCCCCGGGACAGAAATAAATATCACTGTTAAAAGTGAGGATGAAAATTTCATCATTGAAATATGTGATGAAGGCCCCGGTTTTCCGGAAAAAGAACTAAATAACGTATTTAAAAAGTTTTTCAGGGTTAACAGTACAAACACAGGAGGTTTGGGGCTTGGGCTTTCAATAGCAAAGGGGTTCGTTGTCGCTCATAACGGAAACATACAAGTTATGAACACAAAAAATAAAGGTGCAAAATTTATCATAAGGCTACCATCAGAAAAACCTGAATTACATAAAATATAAGCTAATTTCCGGATTATGAATAACAACAAAACAATATTGGTCATTGATGATGAATTACAGATACGGCGCCTTCTGGAAATCACCCTTACTGCCAGTGGGTATAATATCATTCAATCAGTAAATGGCAAACAAGGGATGGTTGATGCTGCAACACGAAAGCCAGGATTAATCATTTTGGATTTAGGATTGCCTGATACTGACGGACAAATTATACTACAAAGGCTTAGAGAATGGTATTTTAAACCCATCATCATATTATCTGTCAGAAATTCAGAAACCGAAATCATTCAAGCCCTGGATAACGGGGCCAATGACTATTTAACCAAACCTTTCAGGGCAGGAGAATTACTGGCACGTATCCGGGCAGCAATAAGGGCAACTGAAGATAATTCTGATGAAAACATATTGCAATTTGGGGACTTACAGATTGATTTATTCAGGCACACAGCAAAAAAGAATAACAAACTCCTAAAATTAACGGCAACCGAGTTTTCCTTGTTGTCTTTGCTGGCAAAAAATCAGGGCAGGGTTCTCACGCATAAATACATTTTAAAAGAAGTGTGGGGACATGGTTATATCGAACAAACTCAATACCTTCGGGTCTTTATGGCACAATTAAGAAAAAAAATTGAGACAAATCCATCTTCACCTACCTATATCATTACTGAATCAGGTATTGGTTACCGTTTTGGAGAACAATAATTCACAGAGCCATTGTGAATCATATATAAGTCAAGTCTATAAAATCAAAAAACCAACAATTTGGTTTGAATCCCAACTAAAATAATGTATGTTTGCTGCATGGACAAAAACTGCAATACCCGTTCTGTTGGAAAAGAAATTGGCATATTATCACGGTGTGCGCATAAGTATTTTCAGCATAAATTCAGGGATTACGCTATTGGCCATGCCCAGGTACGGACATTGCATGTTATCTGCAGGCACGATGGCATCAGTCAGAAACAACTGATAGAAAATCTAAAGCTTGACAAATCCTCTGTCACCTCCCAAATTGAGCTGCTTGAGAAAAACGGCTATATTACCCGTAAAACAGATAAAACCGACCAACGTAGCAAACGCATTTACATCACAAAAAAAACCGAAGCCATTAAACATGACCTTATTGCTATATTCAGCGGATGGAGTTCAGCCCTTATGAAAGGATTCACGCCTGAAGAAAAAGAAACGCTTTTTTATTTGCTTGATAGAATGAAAACCAATGCATTTGACATGGTGGAAAAATTGAGGGAAACGGATGA
>JBNJGX010000205.1:0-5131 GCA_051748025.1 Bacteroidota bacterium | reverse complement strand
GAGACAAACGAGTAAAAAAGATAAGCTTCTACATTGTATAAAAGCTTTAGTGGATAAGTGAAGTTTGTTGAGCGGAGTCGAGACAAACAGAATTGAATACGATACAAACATTCTCAGTTCAGCTCAATCCAACTCCGGTCTTCCGACTTCGGACAAATTATTACTTCCCGGAAAGTATGATACCCTTTTCATATTTATTTAAATCCTGTCCCATTATTTATTATCTTTGCTATCATGGATGAAAAGATAATATATTGGAAAGAAATGTCTGACTATGATATCGAAACAGCAGAGGCAATGTTATTAAGTAAGCGATATCTGTATGTTGGATTTATGTGCCATCAGGCAATTGAAAAAATATTCAAAGCATTTTACATAAAAAATAAAAATAAGCTCCAACCATATACCCATAATCTTTCTTATATAGCTAAAAAAGGTGAGTTTTACAATCTCTTATCTGAACAACAAAAAGACTTGATAGACACTTTAGAACCTCTTAATATCGAAGCAAGGTACCCATCTCACAAGGAAAGATTATTCAAAAGTCTGAATGAAAATAAATGTAATCAAATCATTAAAGAGACTAAAAATTTAAAACAATGGACAGAAAAGATGCTATTGAAATAGTTCAAAAATATAAAGATATTTTATTAAATTATTTCAACATTGAAAGTGTTTATCTTTATGGATCTTATGCTAAATCTACGCAGCATCAAGATAGTGATATTGATGTCGCAATCATTGTAGATGAAATATCCGGTGATTATTTTGAAATTCATCCATTGTTGTGGAAACTCCGGCGCAAAATTGATGAAAGAATTGAACCTTTTTTGATAGTTAAAAGTGAAGATAAAACCGGTTTTATTAATGAAATTAAAAATACCGGCATCGCTGTATAATCTCATTATTTAGTGGATCTAAGAAAACACCAGTTTTTTTAGTGGCGTAATAAAAAACGTCAAGAACAAGGTGCCATGCTGAGCGCAAGTCGAAGCACTTGCGAAGTATTGGCAGCCAGGAGTCCCGATTGCTATCGGGATGACTGGTTGCCATTGCGAGCGTAACGCAGTTATTGACGTTTTCTTATAGCCACTATTTACTCCCAACCTCATACTTCTCTCCATATATACTTGAGCTATGCCCTCATTTTCATAATATTGGCTGCATTTCGATGCTTCGGCGCAGCTCACTTCGACAAGCTTACTTCGGCAGGCTCAGCACATCGCTTCGGTCTTCCGTCTTCGGACTTCCGACTTCATTCATTCTTCGTGGCCGTGGTGTTGTGATTTGGCTTCTTTGTATGTTTTATGCAAAGTGCCTTTATCGTGCTCAGCCGGACCGTAAATTGTATATATTTTCAAATCTTTGTCGCCGGTATTTTCTATGTGGTGCCAGTATTTGGCAGGGATAAGCATAGCCCAGTCATGGCTGACAGTTTTATCAAAATCAAGCTCATCCTCCTTTTTTCCCATGCGGATACGTGCGTTACCTTGCTCAACACGTATAAACTGGTCATGGCCTTCGTGCATTTCCTTCTCTATCTCTTCTCCCGGCTTAAGGCTCATAAGTACCAGTTGAATGTTTTCTCCTGTCCAGTTTGCCAGCCTGTAATGTTCGTTGTCAACGGTGGCTTCTTCAATGTTCAGTACCCATGGTTTTTTACCCATATCTTTTGTATCAGCTACTGATTGAGGTTCTTCTGTCTGTTTGTCAGTTGTTTTCTCCTCATTGGGCGCATCTCCGTCGCAACTAATAATCAATACGCTTAGTGTCAGCGATAAAACAATAAATAGCAATCCTTTTTTTGTCATCATAATTTTTGGGTTTTGTTCAACAATATAGTTACTGCATATGAAACATGCAAATCTGGTTTTTGTTTAATTATTGTCATTATATGGGCAGCGGGGAAAATGGTTGCCATCAGGATGTTTGTCACCGCCTCTGCCTTTTACCTCCCGCCGTCTATGCCTGTTTTTGCTAAGGGCTTGTAAGGAAATAAAGTTTACAGAATTGACCCAGTGTTATTTTCTTATAAGCCCTAAACTGCAGAACAGGAGTAGAGACGCGATTAATCGCGTCTCTACTCTGTCTGCAGTGCAAAAACAAGGCATAGCCGGCGGCAGGGTAATCCGGCGCCGGCGGGCTGCGTAGTTAGAAACTGGCTTTCCGCAAGAAGCCTCTAATCAAAGATTTTTTATCATATAAAAATCAATTATATTTGAATCCTGTTACTATGATATCAGTATGCATTATGAAAACATAAACAACCCGATTGATGGTGTTAAGGATTGGATAATAACTTTCCCATTTAGAATAAAGGCAAAGGCTCTGACTTTAACCTAAAAGAAAACTAAAATCCGGTTCATCAGTATTTGGCTTAAAATTTGTTTGAAATTAATGAATAATTTAATAATATCAATTATGAACAAAAGCGTACAATTTTTAATTGCAGCCTTAATCATATTAAGTTTTATTTTACAAGGTTGTGCAACAATTTTTGGCGGCTCAAAGAGTAAAACCCATGTTCGCAATGGAACACCACCAGGGGCTATGGTCTATTACAATGGCAGTTATGTTGACAATGCCCCGGCAAAAGTTAAAGTTCCAAGAAGTAATAAACCAGGAAACAGTAAAATAGAAATTAGAAAG
This sequence comes from Bacteroidota bacterium, assembly GCA_051748025.1. Lineage (GTDB taxonomy): Bacteria > Bacteroidota > Bacteroidia > Bacteroidales > ML635J-15 > JAQIBY01. The sequence goes on along the minus strand of JBNJGX010000205.1, from coordinate 2,482 downwards.
GAAGGATATGAGACATCAACAATCAATATGACAAGGAAAGTAAGTGTTGGGTTTACTATATTAGATGTTCTTGCAGGTGTTGTTTGGCTTGGGATAGACTTTGCTACTGGCAATATTTATCAACCCCGGCCAAATAAAATTGATTATAGACTTACACCTTTATCGGATTATAAACCCGGAGAAAAGTATAATTTAAAAAAAGGTGATAAAGTATTATTCACAAAAGACAAATATAGGAATAAAGAAGGCGTAATTGTTGCATTGTATCCCAATCAGGCTTTAATAAAATTCAAAAGAGAACCCAATTTGATTGAAAAAGCAAGTGGAATTCAAGAAGAAATTGAAGAACAAATTGAAGTTCCTGTTGCCGATATAGCAAATATGGAAGAACAATCATCTGGTCAACAACAAAATAATGCGTCCATCCCTGCTGAAACAACAAATATTGGTTTATCAGATGTTGATAAAGACATACCTGTTAGCAGGGTAAATAAAAAAAATACGTATGCTTTAATCATTGGTAATGAAGATTATTCATCATACCAAAGGGGTTTAAATTCAGAAACCGATGTTGACTATGCTGTAAATGACGCCACTGTTTTTAAAAAATATGCCACCAACACCCTCGGTATTAACGAAGACAACATATATTTCCTTACAGATGCCACTGCCGCTACAATGGCGCGGTACATAGAACTGGTTTCAAAAATTGTATCAAAAATACCCGGTTCAGAGCTTGTGTTTTATTATGCCGGCCATGGTTTCCCTGATGAAAACGAAAAAATACCTTATCTCATACCTGTTGATGTAAATGCCACAAACCTGTCTTCAGCAATAAAACTATCGGAGGTTTATAAGCAATTCAGTGAAACGGGCGCTGAAAAAGTCACGGTGTTTTTGGATGCCTGTTTTAGCGGTGGTGGCAGAAAAGAAGGGCTGCTCGCAGCAAGGAGTGTTAAAATCAAGCCAAAAGAAACTGCCATATCAGGAAACATGATAATTTATACCGCCAGCAGTGGTGAGCAATCATCCTTACCATACAAAGAAAAACAACACGGCATGTTCACCTATTACCTGTTGAAAAAATTACAAAGTACCGAAGGCAACGTTACACACGGCGAACTGGCCGGTTACCTCAAACAAAAAGTATCTGTATCCTCCTTGCGGGTAAACGAAAAAGAACAAGACCCAACAGTGAATGTGAGCGATGATATTAAGGATACCTGGGAAAACTGGAAATTCAGATAATAATGATACGAATTATAAATAGACACGAATTACACGAATTATCACGAATAAAATATGGGAGAAAAAATATTATACAAAGAAGAGTCATATAAGATTATTGGGATATGTATGGAAGTCCATAAATTACTGGGTAAAGGGCACAGTGAAGTTATTTATAAAGATGCTCTGGAGTATGAATTTCAAAAAGCAGGGATTCCTTATTCAAGAGAAAAAAAATACAAGGTAAGGTATAAAGATATTATTTTGAAACATCAGTATAATGCAGATTTTGTGGTTTATGATAAAATAATCCTTGAAGCAAAAGCCATTGAGTGTTTGACAAGCAGCAATATCAGGCAAACATTAAATTACCTCGCTGCTTCAAAATTGAAATTGGGATTATTGGTTAATTTTGGCGAAGATAGTTTAAAATATAAAAGGGTAATCCTATGAAAATCCCTGCCTGTGATTTACCAGCCGTTGCAGGCAGGTGTGGATAAACCCAATCCGTGCAATCCGTGTCCCCCTTTTTCGTGCAAATTCGTGTAATTCGTGTCTCTCCATTCGTGTCTAATTATTTTTCCTGATATCCACCGCAAAAGACTTAACTATCCGCTGGTCCGGTGGTATTTTAAAAATCCAGTCCGTTACATTTTTATAGCTAAGTTTTGAGCTAAATGGGTATTGTTGTTTTGTAAGTACAAATATAAACCGGTCGGTTTGTCTTGGCTTGTTTTCATCAAGGGAAAACTCAATGTCAACGTTTTGTGGTAATTCATAAGTTTTACCGCTTTTTAACAGAAATGATTCTTCATATTCATTGGGAAACAAAGAAAAAGCCTTGTCCTGATTTTCAGGAATACAAAAAGCATGCAGCCATGAATCTTTTGTCGGTGTGATATTAAATTTTAATAGTTCTCCTTCATTGACAATATTTGAGATACCTTTAATTTCAACATCATACATTGGGTCTGGCTTTACATTATATTTTAATACTTTGCAATTAATAACTACCTTATATTCAATATTATTTTCATTTATAACCTCACAGTTTTTTTCTATAATCTCAATATTTCTGACACCACCGCGTATATTAGTAAAAACCTGGGAAGTAAACAATTCCGAATAATTATCATCCACTTCTGCCTTAAACAAATCAGTATAAGCATTAATATTTTCAGCTATTCCGGCTTTGTTAAGGGCATTTTTCTTTGCTGCATTAATAGCTTTTTTTCTGGCTGCAGGGATACATTCA
>JBNJGX010000204.1:0-5164 GCA_051748025.1 Bacteroidota bacterium | reverse complement strand
AAGCCGGTTCAAGTCCAGGGTTTCCGACACGGTAAATGTTATCATCCATTTTTCCTTTAAACGGATCAAGAAACCATGACCTTGGACGGCGTATCCTCCGTGTGTAGCTAGCCTGCAGTTTGATATCATAAGGCATTTTTCTTGATACATGGGCACTGGGAAAGAAATCAAATTTATTGTAATGCCACTCATCATTGAGAATCTTGCTTGTGAAAATACGGTCAGTGTATTCGGAACGCACACCAAGCATAAAATCAAATTTTCCCAACTGGTTTGTATAAGTGGAATAAGCAGAATGTATCTGACGGTTAAATTCCACATCATTAAACTGGGAGTTGTCTGGCACAAAGCTGCCTTTATCCTTATCCCATATTCTATATTCATAATCCGATAAGCCTTTTCTACCACGCAACTGATACCCTGCTTCAAACTTTCCGTTTTCCGAAAAAGGCAATGTGTAATCAATTTTTGTCCGCCATCTTGAATTTTCACCATTTTCATCTGATCTTTCTTTGGTCATGGCAGAATCCTCAATAACATTATAAGCAGCATCGGTATAAGTTTTTTCAAAACCTGAATTTTGGTCACTTTCACGTAAGCTGTAATATACATAAGCCTGTAATTCGTGTCCTGAATCGTTGAATTTACGCTGGTAATTAAGGTCTGTACTCAGATATTTGCTCAATACCTCAAACCCATTATCCATGAGGTAATAAGTATGTGCGGCATTTTCATCAGTGAAAGGTGTTTCCTGCGCATCTGTATAATATTGATCATACTCCGAAATCATGCTACGCTCGAATCCCCTGGTTCCGTATTCACCAGAAACTGTAAAAATATCATTGTCGGTCAGGTAATAATCCAGGCCGGTACGTACATTGTAACCTTTATGGCCCATGTCACTTTCTCCGGAAGTACTGGTTACAAGTGTTGAATCACCAATGGTTGCCCTCAGGTTATCACTTGTTGATTTCCTGATCCGGTCGTTATAATTTCCACCTACAAAAAAGTTGAATTTTCCTGTTCTTGCATTGACAAGAAAATCCCCGTTTACAGCATTGAATGAACCATAAGACAGGTTAAAATTTCCATTGATACCCTGCTTTTCTTCTTCTTTCATGATAATATTGATGATCCCTGCTGTTCCGTCCGGGTCAAATTTTGCTGAGGGGTTGGTAATGATTTCAATGTTTTCGATGGAGCTTGCCGGGATCTGTTGCAGTGCCTCACTACCATCCAATGGTGTGGGTTTTCCATCAATTAACACCGTAAAACTTGAACTGCCACGTAATTGCACATTCCCTTCTATATCAGTTTGTATTGAGGGGGTATTTTCAAGGATATCCACAGCGCTTCCGCCGACTGAACTGATATCCTGGCTTACATTAATCACTTTTTTGTCAATTTTATAATCAATGTGTTTACGATCGGCTTCAACCTGCACATCTTCGAGCACTTCAGCAGCCTGGGGTAGTTTTATTGTGCCAAGATCAACAAAGCGCTTTGATTCACTGACCTCAATGCCTGTTTTCCTTTGTTTTATATACCCGATAAAATCCACCTCAACATAATACTTACCAAAAGGCAGCGGCCTGATAAAAGCCTCGCCATTTTCATCGGTTATACCACCGGTAACCAGGCTCGAATCTTTCTCGGAATACACAACAATATTGGCGTATTCTATTATGCCAGATGTCGATTGATCAACAACCTTTACTTTAATGACACCTCCCTTTTTCCCGGGACCGTCCCCACTCGCATTCGCCGGATGTTTTCCCTGACCATCCAATGTAACTGTAAAAATGATGGTTAAAATGAAACCAAGTACAACGTGTTTTACCATAATAAATAAATGAATGAGTATTAATTACAAAAATTTATAATCCATGATTGATAACAAAAGAAATCAGTCTGATTAACTTTTAATTAATCAATCAAAAACTGGTAATAAGACAACATAATACTCTACAGGTTTAATTAATACAGAAAATCTGCTGTTAAAGTATGGTTAAATAGTGCTACCTAGAAAAATAGTGTATTTTAAAAATAACAAATTTCAAACATCAAAAAACAAACCAGCCTGCCAGCTGGCAGGTAATTTTCAATGACCAATTATCTAATATTCAAACAGTTTAAAAAGTTGGACTTTTTAAATTTGGAATTTATTTGTTATTTGACTTCGTCTTTTTCCTCCTTGCAAGGCATAGTCAAAGCAAGCTTTGCCTCTGCCCTTGCTTCGTTCGTCAATTGTTATTTGTGTTTTGGAATTTCATTATTCAATATAGATAAATGTTCGACTTTATGGACACACACTAAATAGAGACTGCCTATCAAGTAGAGCTTTTATAATTAAAAGACAGAAGTCGGAAGACGGAAGTCCGAAGATATCACATTAATTAATTTTCACTTTAAAAATGTATGCTTTACTTCCGACTTCCGACTTCGGTCTTCGGACTGATTAGTCTCATGAAAATCATATTTTTTAATTCTAATGAAAAAGTAAACCATGTACCGTCCGTTTTAAAGCATTCACTTGATGGCATTCCCTCTATTTGATGATAATTGACAAAGGCTCTTAATATGACTCATCAACCTGAAAACAGGTAAGATCAATTTTTCTTCTTGTTAAAAATATTTACTATCTTTGGATTTAAATAAAAGCATACATTATGAGAGCAATATTTACATTTTTAATTGTGTTTTTTCTCGTACAGGTCACCACGTCAAAATCACAGGAGCTTCAGATTCTCAACGAGGAAGAAGGGGATATGGATGTTTCTGACACGACACTGGATTATACAGGACCTGATTCGCTTGACACATTTACCATCATTGCTGATCTAAAGGTAAAAAACAACGGTGACAAAACCCTCCAGGTCAAAATAAAAAAATATTACATTGATATTGTTGACGGAACCAGCAATGATTTTTGCTGGGCAGGAACATGCCTAAACGCATCGGTAATGGAATCACCTACTGCAGTAAGCATGGCACCGGGAGAATCAGCCGATGATTTTGATGCACACTACCATTGTTTAGGCAATCCCGGCACATCCACTGTAATGTACACCGTTTTTAATGAAAACAATCCCTCAGATTCTGTTTCAGTTACCATCAATTATACAGCAGAATCAACCAGCATCGGGGATCATACAGCGGACTTGTTTTCAGGGAATCTTTATCCCAATCCGGCACATTCCAGAACAGCACTTGATTATGATCTGCCTGCCGGCACTGAGTTAAAATTTGTCATCTATGATATTCTGGGTAAAGAAATAAAAAATTATACCTGCCACAACAAGGGAACACTTAGCATCCCGCTGTCAGATCTCCGGAAGGGAACGTATATTTGCCATTACATGATTGACGGAGAGATCAACTATACGCAGAAACTCATTGTTCAATAATTTAAAATATTATTCAATAAAAATCTCGTAAATAATCAGTTAAAAATGATTAATAACCATTAACAACGGTTACGAACGGTTACGAGTCATTCGTGTTTTCCCAGGCAAGAGGGCAGGCAGGCATCTATCCACTCTTATCTATTCTGTACAGAGAAACAATATAACCCTCAAAACTGCAAACATTTTGGTAAAACACCAATTTCACGTAAGCAGTTCTCTTTTCTATAAGTAACCGATTCTAACCATTGTTAACTGTTATTTACAGAAACCTTTATAACTGATTAAATTTAGATATACTAATACCTTTGCAATGCAGAAAATACATCACAATCCTGCATAATACCAAATTAATCCAGCTTGTGGAATTAATTCAGGAGAAGTGTATGTTGCACCAATGGTACAATACACACATTAAATAAAATCTCTCAAAATTATTCGTCCTCAGCCATCAATTCATCTGCCCGCTCGCCTGCGCGCTCCATAAGATCCTGGTAGCTCTCCATGTCTTCTTCCATGATTTTATCAGCGAATTGATCGAAGTCATCTTGAGAGACACCGTGTTCCTGATAAAGATTATTCAGCTCTTCGCTCATTTCCGCGGACAATTTCATCGCTTCTTCGTCACTTACGTCTTCTGCTTTTTTATCAAATTTATCACCCAAATACATTTGTTGGGCAATAATCTCTACATATAAATCCTCTGTCATTTCTTCGGCAGAAGATTCAGTGGCATCTGCGCTTTTGTCTGCTTCGCTTTTTTCTTTCTCACTTGCTTTTTCTTCAGTTTTTTCGTCTTTTTTTGCATCTTCATCTGCCTCATTGTCTGAGCCACCTGCACAGCCGGCAAATATAAAACACACCATGGTAATTGTTGCTACCGATAATAATACATTTTTTTTAATCATAATAAATTTGTTTTTAGGTTTAACATAAAAAAATTAAAATTAAGCCTACTTCGGTTTATGGTCTCTTCGGCTTAGTCTGACCTGTTAATCTTTATTATCCTTTTTTTTTATTTACCTCCTTTCGTTTAAATCCCGGAGCAAAAGGTAAAACTACGGATGGATTATGTATTTTATCATTGTTTGTAACTCATAATTATTTCCATAAATAATCATTATAAGGGATATCAGAACAAAATGGTATTTTATATATTTATATCTTATGCTCAAATCTAATGCATTTTTTATAAGTAACAAAAATTTTGATCAAAAATCTTTAGTAATATTAAATTGCAAACCAATTGTCGTTAATTCATAATCTTATAAGCGGCTGGGTTTTGAAAGCGATAACCATACATTCCAGTTTGTTTTTACGGTCAAAATTCAACGCACAATATATCATGATAAATAAAAGTTATTATCTTTGATTCTAAAGATTTTAATATCTTAACTGTTTTAATAAAACAATGCTGATAATTAAAAAATTACAAAAATGAACAAAGCAACATACAGTATTATATTGTTTTTTTTACTAAAACTAAGCATTGTAATCAGTGTTTCAGCGCAGCCATCAAAGATACAAGGAAAAGCAGAGGATTATGCCGGCAAAACCCTGGAATTTTTTGTTTATGAAGATTTTATTTCAGAAAACACAAATCAGATTTTCAGTCTTGAAGTTGCTGATGACGGCACATTTAGCGAGCAGTTTGAAGTAAAAAGAACAAGGCCTGTATTTTGTCTGACCGGCATATACAAACTTTGGTTTATTGCTCAGCCAGGGGTAAACTATGAGCTGATGTTGCCCGATTTTATTGA